>PHBF01000238.1 GCA_002841905.1 Deltaproteobacteria bacterium HGW-Deltaproteobacteria-17 | reverse complement strand
CGGGCCCGTGTCCGCCCTGCCACAGCGTCAGGCCGCTGCGTCGTCCCACGTTCTCCCCGCACCACTCCCCGACGTGCGCACGGTTTCGTTCGATTCGTGGGAGCAATGCATCATGTGGTGCAACCAGTTGACCGGTTCTGATGCCTCCTTCGTCATCGACTCGCAGGGGTTCATCATCGCGAACTATGGACGCATCCCGCCTGAAGGTCTCGACGGTCTCGGCGCGGAGCTCTGCTATGCGGCGGAGATGCTCGGCAAGATCTCCCCCGGGTTCGGGACGATCGCCTGGGTGGATCTGGACTATGACGACGCGCGCATCGTCGGCTACCAGGTGAAGAACGACGCCGGGGAGTCCTTCATCCTGGGATTCCTCTCACCCAACGCCAATTACTTTTCTCAGAAGATCACGATATCCCGTGCCATCCAGAACAACCTCGGCAAGATGATGTAGTGCGAGGCTTCCTTCGCCGGATCAGGGCTTGAGGTAGGAGCCGAGGAACTGCCAGACGGTGTTCCACCACAGGATGCGGTTCTGGGGCTTGAAGACGAAGTGATCCTCGTCGGGGAAATAGAGGAACTTGGAGGGGACGCCCAGGCGCTGCAGGGAGGTGAACAACTGCATGCCCTGGTCCACGGTGACGCGGAAGTCCATGGCGCCGTGCACGACCAGCGTGGGGGTCTTCCAGCGGCCCACGAACTGGTGCGGGGACCATTTCTGGTACATCTTCCGGTTCTGCCAGGGGGCGCCCAGGTTCTCGCGCTCGGGGAACCACAACTCCTCGGTGGAGCCGTACATCGACTCGATGTTGAACACGCCGGAGTGGCTGACCAGGGCCAGGAACTCATTGTTCTGACCGCCGATCCAGTTGATCAGGTAGCCGCCGTAGGAGGCCCCCGCGGCGCCGATGCGCTTGGGATCGACGTAGGGCAGCTTGCGCACCTCCTTGAGCGCGGCCATGACGTCCTGGTAGGGGCCGCCGCCCCAGTCGCCCTGGATGCTGTCCTGGAACTTCTGGCCGTAGCCGTTGGAGCCGTGGAAGTTGGGCATCACCACGACGTAGCCCGGCGCGGCGAACATCTGGGAGTTCCAGCGCGGATGGAAGTCGTAGCCGAAGGAGCCCTGGGGCCCGCCGTGCAGCAGGAACACCACCGGGTATTTCTTCGCCGCCGAAAATGCGGGGGGCTTCAGGATCAGCGCGTGGACCTGGTCACCCCTGGCGCCCTTGAACCAGAGGTCCTCGGTCCGGCCCATCTCGATGGGCGCGAGGAGGGTGTCGTTGACGCGGGACACCGGCGTCAGGGCGGGGTCGCGCAGCGCATCGGGGTTGGCCGAGGCGTACTTGCCGCCGTGGAAGAAGATCTCCGGCGGGGTGGAGATGGTCTGGTTGACCAGGATCATCCGGAAGTTCTTCAGCGGCACGAAGTCGGTGACGAACACGCCGTCGAGATCCTTGTACAACTGGGCCGAAAAGTTGACGCGGAACATCTTTTCGTGGCCCTGCTCGGCGGCCGAGAAGAAGATCAGGTTCTGATCCGGCGCGAAGGCGAACTGACCCACCGAACGGTCGAGCCTGGCGGTCAGGTTGACCCGCGTCTTGCCCGCGCGGTCGAGCAGGATGATGTCGGCCTTGTCGCTCTCGTAGCCGGGACGGGCCATGGACAGCCAGGCGAGGTATTTGCCGTCGGGGCTGAAGGCCGGGGAGAAGTCGTTGCCCCTGCCCGTGGAGATGCGCGTGCTGGTGCCCGCGGCCAGGTCGAGGACGAACACGTCATTGTTGGTGGACGCCGCCGGCAGGGCGTCGGTGTTCATGACGAAGGCGACCTCGCGGCCGTCGGGGGAGAAGCAGTAGTCGACGGCGCCGCCCAGCGCCACGGGGGGCGAGTCATGCACGCCCGGCGTGAGCAGGGTCAGTTTCCCGTCGGCCACGTCCACGACCAGCACATGGTTCACCAGCCCGTCGCGCCAGGCGTTCCAGTGGCGGTACAACAGGCCCGTGAAGAGCTGGCCGGAGTGCCGGGGCTTCTCGGCCGTGGCGCTGGCTTCGATGCAGGCGACGTCCATGCATTTGGGATCGACCGCGGAGTTGAACAGGATGCGCCTGCTGTCGGGGGACCACACCAGCGGTCCTGACACGCCCGTGGCCAGCTCCGTCAACTGGGAGGCCTCGGCGGCGGCGGCCAGCGGGAGCAGCCAGATCTGGGGGCCGTCCTTGCGCACGGAGACGAAGGCGAGGGTCTTCCCGTCGGGGCTGACCGCGGGGGCGAACGCGCTGGAATCGGCGGCGGTGACCGCGCGCGGGGCGGTCTGGCCCTGCACGTCGGCGGACCAGATGCGGGTGAGGCCCTTGTTCGTCTTCAGGTCATACCCGGTGACGGTGTAGAACACGGTCTTTCCGTCGGGCGTGACCGCGGGCGATCCGACGCGCTTCACGGCGACGAGGTCCTCGGGGGTCAGCGTCCGGGCCATGGCTGCCGGAGCCAAAGCAAGGAGCGCCAGAATCAGGAACAGGGAATGGGAGATCTTCATGCATTCCTCCTTTCGGTTCGAAGAAGGTCTATCAGAGATGGAAACCCTTCACAAGTCCCCGGTTGGCCGGCCGGTGTTTTTCAGGTAATACTGGACCCTGTTCCCGGTCGCTCCGGGTTGAAAGCGAGGGTCCGGCCATGTTGCGCGCGCAATTCATGTTGTTGTTTCTGTGCCTGGGTGGCTGGCTGACGGCCTGCACCCCCGGCGGGGCGGCCGGGCCGTTCTGCGGGGACGGGAAGGTTCTTCCTCCCGAGGAGTGCGATCCGCCGGGGGTCGGCGCCTGCGATGCGCAGTGCATGCGGGATCCCGCCCTGTGCGGGGACGGGCAGTGCCAGAACCCCGAGCACGCGGGCAACTGCCCGGCCGACTGCACGCCCGCCTGCGGCAACGGCTTCCGGGAGGAGGGCGAGGACTGCGACGGCGAAGATCTGAACGGCGCCACCTGCACGAGCCTGGGGTATGCGGGCGGCACGCTGGTGTGCGCCCCGGACTGCTCGTATGGCGTGATTGTGTGCGAGACCCTGTGCGGCGACGGCCTGCTCGACGCTGGCGAGGACTGCGACGACGCCAACCGGCAGGCCGGCGACGGCTGCGGCGCGACGTGTGCCCGGGAGGAGGGCTGGCAGTGCGCCGGAACGCCCAGCGTGTGCACGGCCGTGTGCGGTGACGGGATCGTCGTGGGCAACGAACTGTGCGACGGCGCCGAGGTGGGTGAATGGAGCTGCCGCGACCAGGGTTTCTACGAGGGCACGGTGGCCTGCGCGGCCGGCTGCCTCTCCCTGGACACCGCGGGCTGCAGCGGGTCCTGCGGGGACAACGTGATCCAGCCCGCCGAGGAGGACTGCGACGGCGGCAACCTCGGCGGCGCGACCTGCTCGTCCATGGGCTGGCCCGGCGGAGGTCCGCTGGTCTGCTCCCTGTGTTCGTTCGACGCCTCGACCTGCGGGCGCTGGACGACCGTCGGGATCGGGGGCGGACAGACGTGCGCGATCAAATCCGACGGCACCGTCTGGTGCTGGGGCTTCAACGGCGACGGCCGGCTCGGCGACGGCACGTTCACCGATCGCTCCCGGCCTGTGCAGGTGACCGGCTTCGCGCAGGGTTCGGCTGCAGCCGGCGGCGTCTTTCATTCGTGCGCGGTCAAGACCACGGGGGCTGCGTTCTGCTGGGGTCAGGGCTCCGACGGCCAGCTCGGCAACGGAGGCACCGACGCCGTTTCCAGCCCCGTCGCCGTGACGTCGCTCTCCTCGGGGGTCCTGCGGGTGGGCGCCGGCGGATATCATTCCTGTGCGCTCAAGTCCGACGGCAGCGTCTGGTGCTGGGGTCGCAACGCCCAGGGCCAGCTCGGCGACGGCACCAATGTCAACCGCCCGACGCCGGTCCAGGTCGCCGGAATCAGCGGTGCGACCGCGTTGTCCACGGGCGGCAACCACACCTGTGCCATCGACGGCGCAGGCGGAGTGCGCTGCTGGGGCAGCAACCAGTTCGGCCAGCTGGGCGACGGCGGCACCTCGGATCGAAACACACCGTCTCCGGTCTCCACCCTGGTCTCCGGCGTCATGTCGCTGGGGGCGGGGCAGTTCCACACCTGCGCGGTGAAGTCCGATGGAGGCGCCTGGTGCTGGGGCTACAACCTCAACGGACGTCTCGGGGACGGCACGGTCGCCAACCGGAGCACGCCGGTGCAGGTCCTCGGCTTCTCCTCCGGGGTCGCGACGATCTCGGCCGGCGGCCACCAGACCTGCGCGGTCAAGTCCGACGGCAGCGCCTGGTGCTGGGGCACCAACAGTTATGGCCAGCTCGGGGACGGCACGACCGAAAACCGGCTTGAACCCGTGGCCGTGACCGGCCTCGGCTCGGGGGTCGCGGGCGTCTTCTCCGGCGGGGCCCACAACTGTGCCCTGCTGGTGTCGGGAGCCCTGCGATGCTGGGGGAACAACGAATCCGGGCGCCTCGGTGACGGCTCGACGACGAACCGCTCCACCCCGGTGCCGGTCATTTTCCAGTAATCAGGGGTCGTCCCCGAAGAGTCACTCCGAAAGGAGCGTGGGGGAGGTGCGGCTGGTGGTGGTGCCGTCGCCGAGCTGGCCATAACTGTTGGCGCCCCAGCAAAGGGCTTCACCAAAGAGGCTCACCGCGCACGTCGCGCCCTGGGTGTCGATGGATCCGACGGTGGTCAGTCCCGGGACGGGGACCGGGCTCGTGGTGCTGGTGGTGGTGCCCGTTCCGAGCTGGCCATAACTGTTGGCGCCCCAGCAGGACATCGTCTCGTCTTGCAGCAGGGCGCAGGTGTGGCTGTTTCCGGCCGAAATCTGGGTGACGGTGGCGAGCCCGGGGACCTGCGTGGGAAAGAAACGACTCATGAAGTCACCTGTCCCGAGCTGGCCGATGTTGTTGGCGCCCCAGCAGGAGACCTGGGAGGCGAAGTCGATCGCGCAGGTGTGGCTCCCGCCTGCTGAGACGCTGCTCATTCCCGTGGTGGACAGGACCGGCGTGGATCGGTCGATCGTCGAGTTGTCGCCGAGCTGGCCGGAACTGTTGGCGCCCCAGCAGCGGACGTCTCCACCGGATCGTGCGCATGCGTGGACGTCTCCGGTCGTGATCTGATTGGCGCCCGTGACGACCAGGACCTGCACGGGGGTGAGCCGGTTGGTGGTGGAGCCGTCGCCGAGCTGGCCGAAGGTGTTGGCGCCCCAGCAGCGCACGGTGCCGTCGGAGATC
>PHBF01000237.1 GCA_002841905.1 Deltaproteobacteria bacterium HGW-Deltaproteobacteria-17 | reverse complement strand
GCCCGCCGATGGCGTCGCGGGCGTTGACGGCCAGGTTCACCAGGATCTGGTTGAGCTGGGAGGGGTCCATGTAAATCGGGAGCTCCGCCTCCTGGGGCAGGTACTGGATGCGGATCTGTTCGCCGATCAGACGGCCGATCATCGTCAGCAGCCCCTTGATGGTCCCATTGAGCTCCAGCACCCTGGGGTTGATCTCCTGTTTGCGCGCGAACGCCAGCAGCTGGCGCGTGAGCTCGGCGGACCGCTTGGCGGTCAGCAGGATCTCCTGGAGCGCGGGAGAAGCCGGATGGTCATGCGGGAGCAGGTCGCAGGCGTTTTCGGCGTTGCCGAGGATGATCGACAGCATGTTGTTGAAGTCGTGGGCGACCCCGCCGGCGAGCTGGCCGATGCTCTCCATTTTCTGGGCCTGCAGCAGCTGGCTCTCGAGGCGCTCCCGCTCGGCCTCGGCCTGTTTCCGGCCGGTGATGTCCGAGACCATGTGAACGGCCCCGTACATCCGGCCCTCCGTGTCGAAGATCGGATCCACGGTGACGCGGTAGTAGCGGTCCCTGAAACGAATCTCGGCGGACTCCCGGTGATGCGACGACCGGACCTTGTTGTACGGGCACTCTGCGATCTGGCTCTCGTCCTCATGAAAGACCTGCCAGCACATCCGCGGCCCCACCTGGGGGTCATAGTTGAACACCTCCTGGGCGATGCGGTTGGCCCGGATGATGCGGTGTTCATGATCAAGGATGCAGATCGCTTCATTGGCGGAGTCGAAGGTGTGCTGCCAGTCCTCGGCCGCCTGCTCCAGCTGGCGGGTCGCCTCGATCCGGTCCGTGACGTCGCGGCAGATGCCGCCCACGGCCAGGCAGCCGCTGGTCAACTGGACCCGGAAGAGGCTGGTCTCCAGGTGCCGGGTGTTGAAGGTGTGCGTGTGGTGGAACAGGGCGCCGGAGAGGAGCACGTCCTGGGCGGCCGGCTCGAGGATGTGCCTCATCTCCGCGGGGACGATTTCATCAATGTGGCGCCCGATGATCTCGTTCTTGGACAACCTCAGGAGCGTCGCCAGGGCGGCGTTGACCATCAGGAAGCGCATGTGCTCGTCGAAGAGGAAGACGAGATCGGTGTTGGTGTCGATGAAGGAGGTCAGCAGATGCTCGTTGACGCGGGCCCGCTGTTCGACCTTGCGCGCCTTGAGCAGCTGCTGTTCAAGCTCGCTGGTCCGTTCCTCGACCAGGGAGGAGAGGAGCTCCTTCTCGCGCCGCTGGCCGACGGTGGACTGCTTGACCTTGATCATGGCTCGGACCTGGGTGATCAGATCCAGCATCTCGACGGGCTTGCCGAGGAAGCCTTCGGCGCCGACCTCGATGGCCCGGTTGCGCGTGGCATGGTCCGTGGAAAGCGCGGTGATGAAGATCACCGGGATCAGTTCGGTCCTCGGGTCGGCCTTGAGCCGGGAGCAGACCTCGAAGCCGTCCATGCCGGGCATGATGACGTCCAGCAGGATGACGTCGGGGTCGTGCTCGGCGGCCAACTGCTGGGCGCGGGGACCGTCGGAGGCCTGCAGCACCTTGTAACCGGGCTGTGCCTCATGGAGCAGGGCCTGGATGACGATCCGGTTGTCGGAACTGTCGTCCACCACCAGGATGATGGCATCGGTTTTCTCGTTCATGGTGTCTTCTCCGCCTTGAACGCATCATTGTTGACGGGGTGTGCGGTCCCCAGCATCCGGTGGATGGTGTCCAGCAGTTCATCACGGCGGACACCGCCCTTCTGGATGAGCTGGAAGATGCCGTTCTCCTTGAGGAAGGACAACTCCTCCTTGGAGACATGGCGGGCCGTCAGGATCAACACCGGGACGTGGGCGGCGCCGGGCTCCTCGCGCAGGGCCTTGAGGACGCCGAAGCCGTCGATCCCGGGCATGTTCAGGTCGAGAATGATGGCGTCGGGGACTTCATTCCGGATCGCGGCCAGGCCGTCGAGGCCGTTGTTGGCCACACGCAGGGAGAACTCCGGAGGGGCGAACAGATCTTGAATCTGGATGACGGCGGCCTCGTTGTCCTCGATCAGGAGGAGGCGGTTGCCGCCATGACCGGTCGGGCCGAAGTACTCGGTGGATTCAATCGTCTCCTCCTGGACGGCATGCCTCTTGGGCAGCCGCAGGGTGAACTCGGAGCCTTCACCCACCGTGCTTTCCACAGTGAGCGTCCCCCCGAGCAGCAGCGCGCTCCGACGGGCGATGGACAGCCCCAGCCCGCTGCCCTGCAGCCCCCTGGCCCGGGCATGCTCTGCCTGCCGGAACTCCTCGAAGATCACCTGAAGCTGGTCGGCCGGGATGCCGATGCCGGTGTCCCGGACCTTGATCTCGAGAAACTCCGGCTGCTCCTGCGTCATGATCGAGACCGACCCGGCCTGCGTGAACTTGATCGCGTTGCCGAGCAGGTTCTGGACGATGCGAACCAGCATGGACCGATCGGAGAGGATCGTGATCCTGGGCAGGGCTTCAAACGTCAGCGAAAGGCCCTTCTCTTCGGCCAGGGGGCGCAGCAGCTGGACCATCTCCGCGAGGGGGGGCACCACGTCGAACTCCTCGAGGTGCACTTCCTCGCGTCCTGATTCGAGCCGCGCCAGATCCAGGACATCATTGATCAAACCCAGGAGCTGGCGTCCATTGCGCTCGATGATGGAGAGGTACCCGATCTCCTCCTCCGGAATCTGGCCGGAGAGGCGACGCGAGAGCACGCCGGAGAGGGCGATGACCGAGTTCAGCGGCGTCCGAAGCTCATGGCTCATGTTGGAGAAGAACGCCGTCTTCACGCGGTTCATCTCCTGGAGCTGCATCGCCTGGAGCTCCAGCTCCATGTTCTGGCTGTCCAGCTCCTGGGTCTGGCGTTCCAGTTCGATGTTCTTGCTCCGCAGCTCGTCGGTCGTGTCCTTCAGGCGTTCCCTCGCGAAGATGGCGAGCAGCCCCGTGGAGAGCGGTTCCAGCAGGGATTTCAAGTGTTCGCACATCTCCGGCTCGAAGGTCTTGAGGGTGCCCAGGGACAACAGTGCCAGCGGCTTGCCCTCAAACTGGGGGACCAGGGTCACCAGCTCCCGGGGGAAGACCAGACCGTGCACGGTCGGCAGTACATGGGGCCCCGACGGAGGCAGGTCGGTGAGGTGCATGAAGCCTCCGCCGGCCTTGGCGAGGCCGAAATCACCGGCGTCAGAGGCGGGATCGATGGGGGCGAGGGCCGACGCGTCGAGGCCGATGGAGGCCGCCGGGATCAGGGTGCCGGACTTGTCCGTGAGCAGGACCGCTCCGGTGGAGGCCCCGGTGTATCCCGCCAGCGAGGAAAGGAGCTTTGTCGCGCAGGACCTGGCGTCGGAGGTGTCCACGAACACGCGGTTCAACTCCGCGATGTTCCTGCGCTGGTTCAGTTCGCCTGTTACGCGGTCGACCAAGTGGTTGTACTGGATCGCCAGTTCGCCGAACTCGTTGGGCGCCACGGGTGCGTGGACCGGCGTCGTGTCCGAGAAGGCATGGGTGGCGTCGAGGAGCCCGCCCAGGGAGCGCCGGAAGTTCCGCAGGACGGTCAGGATCGTGAAGAGGGACAGGATCAGTACCGTGACCAGGATGATCAGCATCTGCTGGTTCAGCCGGGAATAGGTCGCTGAGGCATCCCTGCGCAGGGCGGCCCCTTTGCCGATGGCGAAGGTCTCGATCCGGTCGAGGGACTCGATCAGCCGATCCGCCTTCAGCGCCAGGATGCCGGTGCCGGGCTTCAGCCAAAGGGCGGCATCATCGACCTTGCCCGCATGAATCATCGTCAAAAATTGTTCACGGAGGGTGTTCCATTCCCTCAGATGTCCCCGCAGGCCCTCGAGGTCGGCCCGGGGGCCGAGATACCGCTGCTCGAACACGGCCAGGCACTTTTCGAGAACGTCCATCTCCTTCTCGATGGAATGACGGGCCAGCTTTTCCGCGTCGGGACCGGGATTGAGCGCGAGATCCCGGCTCGACTGCCGGATGACCAGCACGGCGCGGTGCATCTGATGCACCGCATCCCGCACCTGCAGGGGGTGATCATGCATGATGCGCGTGGCCGTCCAAAGGCGCCCTGTCTGATACCGGGCCACGGCGCCGAGCAGCAGGATGATGGCCAGCATCACTCCGAACCCTGCGAAAATCTGCCAGCGAAGAAGAATCCTCATTTTCGGCATCTCTCTCCTGGAATGACTTGAAAAATAGGACCGTCACACACGTTGGCGAACAGCCCCGACCGGTTCACGATCCCCACCTCCGAGGGAGCCACCACCAACAGGCCGTCCACGGCCAGGGTCCGGCGGAAATTCTGGAGAATCCGAACCTGTGCATTGTGATTATAGTATAAAAGTACGTTCATACAAGAAATAATGTTGAAGTTCCCGAAGATGGAATCCGGCGGGCAGAAGGCCAAGTCATCCAATAGGTCGTGTGTTGTATATCGCAGCTTGGCGCGAAGTTCTTCGTGCGCCTGCAGCTCGTCTCCATCAGGGAAAAACCATCGTTCCATCCGTTCGATGGTCATGTGTCTGAACTGGCTCCTGGGATATCGTCCGTCCAGTGCTTTCAAGGTTTGTTCAGGTCCCAGATCGGTGGCGAAGATCGTCGCGGAGGTCCCGGCGCTGATCGACGAAAGTTCTTCGACGAGGATGGCCAGGGAGAGCGCCTCCTGGCCGGCCGCGCAGCCTGCGCACCAGATCCGGAGCACGCCGCGTGCCAGCATCGGGGGGAGGAACGTCCGCTCGAGCAGGCTGAAGGTCCAGCGGTCGCGGAAGAACTCGCTGGTGGAGTTGAAGCAGGCTCCGAAGAGCAACTCCTGCTCTTCGGGGCTTGCGATGCAGAACTCCTGATACGCCTCCAAGGTGGAGATTCGGCAGGCGGACATACGGTCCAGGGACACCGCGTGCAGGTGGTTGCCGGCGAACTGCGAAAGGAATCGACGCTTCTGTTCCGTCAGGGCCGACAACATGAAACAAAAATCAGTCTGCTCCCGTTCATTCATGGCTGTTTCTTTATACAAGCGGTCTACAGTCTTCTCTATAAGCAATTGTCGGCAATCGGCAGATATTTTTAAGCAAAAAGAGCGGGAACCACTGTATCGAGGGAGCGGAAGGCACCTATCTTCAAGGGGTGGTGTGGGCTGCACGCTCCTGGATCCATTGCACGAAGTCGTCGACCGCCATGGGCTTGGCCAGGAAGAAGCCCTGTGCATAGGTGCAGCCGGCCTCACGCAGGCG
>PHBF01000236.1 GCA_002841905.1 Deltaproteobacteria bacterium HGW-Deltaproteobacteria-17 | reverse complement strand
TGTCCACGATGCGGAGCGCGCCGGCGGTGCGCTCCGCGAGGCCGCGCGAGAAGGTGGCGATGCCCGAGAGGTGCTGCAGGAAGTTCAGGCAGGTCCGCTCCGCCCCCAGCAGGGTCAGCACGCTGCCCGAGAGCTCGGCGATGATGCGGCCGGCCGGGCAGAAGTCCCCGTCGTTCACGTGGGGCCGGACCGTCACGGGGCCGTCGAAGCGCTCGAGGATCCAGGGCAGCAGAGGCAGGCCGCAGACGACCAGGTCGCTCTTGGCGAGCACGCGGGCCGAGGCGGTGTCGTGGGGTCCGAAGATGGCCTCGGAGGTGACGTCCCCCTGGGGGAGATCCTCGGCGACGGCGAGCTCGAGCAGTTGCGTCACGGCGACGGTGCGGGTCAGGTGCATGGGATCCTCCTCGGGTTATCCGAAATACCCCGTCTCCAGGGTCTCGGAAAGGACGTTGGCCGCGGTGTGGCACAGGATCGGCGCCCAGAGTCCACCGCTGCCGGCCGCCAGCGCGCCGAACAAAAGGCCGGGCAGGAGCACGGACAGGCGCAGCGGATTGAAATCGACCAGGGCGTGCCCCAGGGCGAAACAGACGGCCTGGAGACCGATCGCCAGCGCCAGGCGACGGGACGACGCCAGGCCCGCCAGGGTCGAGGAACGCTGGATCAGGGGCTGCAGGAAGCCACGATAGAAATATTCCTCGGGGAGGGCCACCGCGATGGCGTGGACCAGGAACAGGTGTCCGGTGACGGACCATCCCGGGAAGCGGAATCCGTGCAGGGCCCGGCAGGAGCGGCCCAGGTTCCACGCCGGGAGCTCCCCCGAACACAGCGCGCGGAAGTACAGTTCATACCCCAGCGCGAACAGCGCGCATACCACCAGGGACACGCCCACGCCCCAGAGAAGTCCGCGGGGCAGGGAGCCGAACTCGGGCACCGGGAAGCCGGTGCGCCTGCTCCACAGGTGCGGGATCACCAGGAAGAGCACCGCATAGATCTCGGTCAGGTGGGCGGCCACCAGGCCGACCCTCCCGGCAATCAGGTACAGCGCCGCGAGCAGCGCCGTGAACACCAGGAAAAGCCCCAGGATCACGGGCAGTCTCGGGGAGGTGGCTTCCGGGGGCATGATTCGTCTACCGGTACTGGGGATGCAGGGTGACCGTTTCTCCGGTCAGGTGCAGCACCGCCAGATCGGACTCGGGGAGGATCGACAGCGCACGGAAGCCCTGCCCGGGATTGCCGACGGCCAGGCAGGACAGGTTCGACGGAACCGACGGAAAATGAAAGCGCATCATGTGGGAGGGCGTCCCGGTCCTGGGGGTGTCGCCCAGGGCCACCGGAAGCTCGCCCAGGGCGGCCAGCGCCGGCTTGGGCCATCCGGCGGTGAGGACCGGCAGATGATTGCGGCAGGCTTCTGGCTGGGCCCGGCAGACCTTCTTCAGGATGTCCACGGTGCGCGGATCATAGTCCATGCCCAGGAGCAGGTTCAGCAGGACCAGGGGATGGTTCTCCTTCTCGATCCAGCTCCAGACGCGGGCGTCGTTTCTGGGCTGGTGCCGCATCCAGGCGTGGGAGACGTTGATGCGAACGCAGGTTCCGCCCTTGTCGAACCAGGCGGCGAGACGCTCCCGGGGCCAGTTGAAGCGGGCCAGGGCCATCAGCAGGTGCGGATCGGCAGGCAGCGCGCGCACGAACTGCGCGGGGGGGGCGCCAGCCGGCAGCAGATCCATCCAGGCGGCCTGCAGCGAGGGCGTCAGTTTCTGCGGCACTTCCGAGGCTCCATGCAGGGCATAGTGCATCCAAATGTGATGGAGCTGGGGGTTGGCCGGCATGCGGAACTTGCGGAACCGCGTGAGGCCGGGCAGACGCCGGGTGGACGCCAGCAGCTGGAAGAAGGAAAGCTCCTTCTCGAGCTCGGGCGTGGTCAGCGGCAGGCGGTCCAGGGAGGTGAACAGGGGGGCGGAGAAGCGCGGCCACAGGATCTCGCTCCACAGCACCAGCTCGTCACGCTGGAGGTCCGGACCCGCGGCGATGATCGCGGGCATGTCCTCGACCGCGGCGATGTCCTTGAGCGCCATCAGCACGTCCCGGCGCGAGATCTTGATCTGCGGGGTCTTGAGGATCTCCAGCAGCGGCTTGACCAGGAGGCGGCTGCCGGTGGCCTGGGCATAGCCCAGCAGCAGCAGGCTCAGTTCGGGGGTCCCTCGCAGGGCGTTCAGGAACAGCGGCGCCAGCCGGTCGTCCTTGCGGTGGATGAAGGTCTCCACGACGGCGGACTTGTCCGCGGGCGTGCCGTCGCTGAAGAGCTCGAACAGGAACTGCACAGGGAGCGGTTCCTTCAGGTTGCGGTACAGGAAGGTGATGTGGGCGCCGCTGAAGTAGCCCAGCCGCCAGGCGCGCCGCAGGATCTCGGGCGTGCGGGGATCGGGGGAGTTCATCAGCAGCAGGGCGCAGAAGTTGCGGATGTTCGGGTTGCTCTGCGGCGAGAGGATCCAGGTGTAGAGCGGTTCGACGGAGGTCACCATGATCTTCGGGGCGATCTCCTGCAGCTGCTGCTGGTAGCTTCCGGTGCTGGCCAGGTTCACGAACTCCTTGAGCATCTCGAGATCCATCGTCCCCGAGAACAACTGGATGACGGAAGGCATCTCCTCGTTCTTGCTGGTGCGCAGCAGGTCGAGGTAGTGAGGCTTGATCTCGGGTCCGAACGGCATCAATTTGATGATTTCGATGCGTTCGGCGCGGGATCCGGACTGCAAAAGGCGCATCAGCGCGTGCCGGGCCAGCGGGAGATCCTCGGGCTTGAGCACCGCGATGGCCGCCTGCCGCACGATCTGGGAGGAGTCCGAGAGCCGGGAGATGATCGAAAGCAGCGCCTGCTTCTGGGCCACGGCGGCCAGGGCCCGGACGGCCTCGGCGCGCACCACGTCGCGGGAGTCCTCCAGCAGCTGGATCAGGGGCATCACGGCGTTGGGGATCTTGAGCTTGGCGATCCAGGAGATGACCGCCACGCGGGTCTCCTGGTTCTCGATCCGGAGCAGGCGCAGGAAGAAGGCATGGTCGGCCGGGTTCTCCAGGGCGCCCAGGAGGTTGATCGCGGCGACCCGCTCCTTGGCCTGGATGGAGTGGGCGATGGTCTGGCGGATCATCGAACTGGCGTCGGGATCCTTGTGGTGCACCATGACCTGGACGGCCCGCGCCGAGATCTTCGGATTCTTGTGGGTGGTCAGCGGCACCACGTAGGTCCGGATCTCGCCCCAGGGCAGGTTCTGGGACCGGTCCAGCCCGGTGAGGATGTCCTGCACGCTCTCCGAGGAGAGGAAGCGCACGACCTGGCGGATCTCGGGGTTCTGGGAGAAGATTCCTGGAGCTGGCGTCACCGCCGGCGTGACGCCGGACAGGAACCACCAGATGGCCATCAGCAGCGTCGCTTTCATGATCCGGTTCCTATGAAATACCAGATGAACAGCCCGATCGAAATGATGGCCAGGCCGATGAGGATGGGCCACAGCCAGGCCATCCGCTCGGGGGAGTGCCCGGGAACCCCGGAGGCCGTGCCCATGGCCATGGTGTCATGCAGCTTGGCCTTGTCGCGCGTGGCGAACTTGAACGGGACCGTGGGCTCGTCGAGGGTACGGGGGGTGAGGCTCTCCCGGTACAGGGGCGTCCCCACGCGGATCGGCCAGTTCCTGGCGGCCTCGGGGAGATCGCCGTAGGCGAACAGGATGACGGTGATGTTGTCGAAGCCGCCGGCCTCGTTGGCGAGGTTGACGAGGAGGTTGACCGCGTCCCCGGGGGGCTCGTGGAAGACGACCTCGGCGATCTCCTCGTCCTCGAGCATGCCCGAGAGGCCATCCGAGCAGCACAGGATCCGGTCACCGGGGAGCAGCTGGATCACCTCGGCGAACGTCGGGTCGGGCATGTCCATCTGTCCGAGGCAGCGGGTGAGGATGCCGGAGCTGGGATGGTAGACGGCGTCCTCGGGGTTGACGTAGCCTGCGCGCACGAGGTCCTGCACGACGGTGTGATCCTCGGTGATCTGGCGGATGGAGCCGTCGCGCAGCAGGTAGGCGCGGGAGTCGCCGACGTGGGCGATGTAGGCATGGTCCCCGATCACGGTGCCGGCCACGACGGTGGAGCCCATGTCGCGCAGCTCGTGGTTGGCGCGGGCCTCCTTGTTCACGGCGGCGTTGGCCGACAGGATGGCGGTGCGCAGGAAAAGTTGCGGATTCTCGCGGAAGGCGTCCATGGTGACGTTGGCGAGCTCGGAGAGCATGGTCGAGGTGACCAGGGAGCTGGCGACCGAGCCGCCCGCATATCCCCCCATGCCATCGGCCACGACCAGGAAGGTGAAGTCGTCGGCGAGAACACGCGTTCCCATCGAGTCCTGGTTCTCTTCCCGCATCCGGCCGATGTCGGTATGTGAATGGATGCCGTGTGTCAAAATGCCTCCGTGTACGTCCGCTGCCTGCGCAACGTGGGGAGACAATAATCGGATCCCGTGGAAAAATCCAGAACCAATATGATATGAGTCGGTCGGTGTCGCGCTCCGAGCCCGCCGTCCGGCGGACCTCATGAAGGCATCACTTCGGCTTTTTCGGGGTCAGGACGTAGCGCTCCTGCGCGCGCTCGAGCTCCAGCGCGCCGGGGGTGCCCTCGACGGGCGACAGTTCCAGGCCTGCCAAGGGGACCTCGGTGAAGGCGAGCACGGTCTTGCCGTCGAGGCGCTTGTAGAGCATCAGCCGGGTGCGGTACTTGCCGAGGGTCATGACGTAATCGTCCTTCACCTTCGCGATGACCGCGTCACCGAGCTCGGGGTGGGTCAGCGTGCCCAGGAAGGGCGCCATGAACTCGGCGGTGGGGGCCGACAGGCGGGCCTTGGCCTCGGCCAGGGACTTTTTCATCTGCTCCAGGGAATAATCCAGGGACTTCTGGGCGCGTGCCTCGGTGCCGAACCACAACTCCACCAGGCGTCGCTGGATCGCCTTCTCGGCGAGGTGTCCGCCGGTGCCGTTGGAGATCATGACCACGCCGGCGTTCTTCTCGGGGAGGAAGGTCAAGAGCGTCGCGAACCCCATGGTGCCGCCGCTGTGGGAGACCACCAGCAGTCCCTTGGATTTGGAGACGGCCAGGCCCAGGCCGTAGGCCGAGTCGGCGTCCATCTTGACCTGGGGGGTCCGGCGGTGCAGGAGGTTCTTTTCGGAGATCACGCGCCTGCCCTCGGGGGTGACGCCGCCGGCGAGCTCGGTCATCACGAAGCGGGC
>PHBF01000235.1 GCA_002841905.1 Deltaproteobacteria bacterium HGW-Deltaproteobacteria-17 | reverse complement strand
CGCGACGGGTCTGCTTCTTGAGGGTCTCCTGCTTGGCGTTCTGGGCGACGAAGAGGAACTCGCTCTGCGCCTTCGGGAAGTCCTGCAGGTTGAAGTAGCACCAGCCGAGCATGCGGCGGGCGTAGAAGTAGATGTTGGTGCCCTTGGACTTGGGGTTGTTCACGACCTTCATGTAGTAGTCGGTCGCCAGCTTGAGGCCGTTGCGGCCCTGCTTGAAGTAGAACTCGGCGAAGGCCAGGTGGACGTTGGGCACGAAGTTGGACTGGGGAAATTCGCGCAGCAGTTTGCGGAACTTCTCCTGCATGATGTCCTGGTAGCCGAGCTCGCGGGCGATGTCGCCGAGCTTGAACAGGACCTCGTCCATGCGTGCCCAGTCGGCGAACGCCTTGGTCGTGGTGATGTTGTTGAGCTCCTTGAGTGCGTCTTCCAGATATTTCTTCTGGCGCCGCATGTTCTCGTTCTTTTCCTTCTCGAAGCGGGCCTTGTCCGCGGCGGTCTTGGCGTTGCCGATGGCCTCGACGCTCTCACCGAAGCGGAACTTGTAGATCTGCTCGTACTGGACGTAGATGTCGGCCAGGCGGAACAGGTACTCGACCCGGCGCTTGTCCGTGGCGCGCATGATCTGGAGCTGGCGCTTGAGCTGGCTCTCCTGCTGCTGCAGGATCGGGAGCTTGAGGTCCTGGACCTTCTTCTGGGTGCCGACGAAGTCCTCGTACTTGATCGTGTCGGCGCCCTTCTCCTGCTCCTTCTTGGCCTTGGCGATCGCCTCTTCCTTGGAGATCTCCAGGGTTTTGTCTTCCTTGAACTTGGGATCCCGCTTGGCGTCCGGCTTTTGCGCGGACGCGACCCACGGAAGTGCCACCATCATGACGGATACGATCCAAAGACAGCATTTTCTCATGGCATTCCTCAAAACATCAGGGGTAAGGAGTTGTGGAAATCGAACGTGCGTCAACTAGTTGCTGCCGCAGGTGGACCGGACGACGAAACGGTAGTAGCCCAGTTCGTCCTGCCAGTATTCGCCGGTGAACGGCCAGATCACGTGCTCGTCGTCGACGGTGACGTTCATGACGTCGACCTTCGCGGAGCGGGTGGCCATCGCCTTGGCGGTGACCTTCTTCAGGCGGAGGTTGTTCAGTTCGATCTTGACGTCGCCGTACTGGAGCACCAGGCGGGTCAGCTCGTCGTCGAGACGGCGGATGCGGTCGCGGGCCAGCTTGCCGGCCTCGGTCTGCGCGTTCATCTTCTGGAACTCGAGGTCTTCCTTGATCTCGCGGGCGATGTCCGAGCTGCGCCAGGACTTGTCGGAGTTGTCCAGCTGCTTGATCTCGCGGTTGAGCTCGTCGATGAACTCGATGCGGCGCTCGAAGGTGCGATCCTTCAGGGAGCTCTTGACCAGACGGGACAGGCGGGGATCCAGGCCGGCCTTGTCGCCCATGACCTTCTTGATGTACTCGAAGTACATGTCGTTCTCTTCCTCTTCACCGTTGGTGTGCTTGTCGGCGACCTCACGCACCTGGAGCTGCAGCTTGGGATACACGCGGCCGAACTCGGCCAGCGCTTCCTGGGCGCTCTCGACGCGGCAGTTCTGGAAGTAGATGACCGCGCGCAGGATCAGGGATTCGGGGAAGAAATGATTCTCGAAGAAGGGGGCGTTGAGGGTGTGAATGTTGCCCAGCGCCTTCTGGAAGCCGCCGTAGTCCTTCTTGAAGTGGGGGCGCAGCATCGCGTCGAGGATGAAGTAGGCCCAGGACTCCTCGAACAGGGACTGCAGCCAGTTGTGGCTGTTCTGGGGGATCTTCTCGAAGAAGGTGAGCGACAGTTGGAGGTACTTCTCGGACATCTTCGCGAAGTTGGGCTTGCGGGTCTGCTCGAAGAGACCGACGGCGACGCGGCCGGCCTGATAGTACACGCGGGCCAGGGACAGGTTCGCCAGCTCCAGGAAGTCACCGATCTCCGGGAAGGTCGGGTTCTTCTGCGCGAAGATGATGATGGCGTTGAAGCGCTTGATCGCATCGACGGGCTTGCCGAGGCGGACCAGCGTGATGCCTTCGAACACCTTGCTCTTCAGGAAGTAGCCGCCCTCGGAGGGCTTGGAGTTCATCGGCACCTTCGCGAACAGCTCCGCGGCCTTCTCCAGCCGTCCGTCGACGTAATGGTAGCGGCCGAGGTAATACAGCAACTGGGAGCGGAAGGCCTCCAGATCCTTGCTGTCGAGATACTCCTCGCTGTATTTGCCGATCATCGGCAGGATGCCGGCGGACTCCGGCATCTTCTGCTGCAGCGAGACCAGGTACTTCAGCGTCATCTTGTAGTACGGATGCGCGTCGCCCTGCTCGACGATCTTCTCGAAGTAGTTCTTCGAGGCGGAGTAATAACCCATGTAGTACAGGCATTTGCCCATGATGTACTGGGCCTTCTGCTTGGTGTCGAAGGAGTCGTCGCGGTTGTCCTTGGCGAGCACCTGCTTGAGGTAGATCGTGGCGCTCTGGAAGTACACCAGGATCTGCTCCTGCGGAGAAGAGTCGTTCATCGCCTTCTCGGCCTTCTTGAAGAAGTCCTCGCCGCGGACCATCTTTTTGGAGACCAGCGTCTTGGAGACGTCTTCAGCCTCGAAGGTCATCTCCTCTTCTTCGGCCGCGCCACCCTTTTTCTTCTGTGCGAAGGCCGGCAGCGCCATCGTCACGGCAACCAGGGAAGCAATGAACATCAAGGATTTCCAGCGGGTATTCACCATCGTTTTTCTCCTTGCCAACGGCGTAAACGGCAACCGATGCCCGTACCATAGACATGGGGAATATATATAAAGATGCCTTTGACCCGCAAGCAAAAAGTTTCCGGGATTTGTCGGTGCCCGAAACAGGCGTATTTTACAGGGATAAATTCGTGAAAATGGCCGACTCCTCGATGCCGTAGAGCTTGCGGATCGCATAGGAGACGGTCTCGGGGAGGTAGTGGCCGTTGAGCTTGATGGGGATGAAGTTGACGGCGATCTGCGGGGAGAAGGCCACCGAGAGCATATATTCCACGATGAACTCGGCGTTCTTGGCGATGCGGCCCGTGTATTCACGCTGCGATCTCTGCTTGAGGGTCCGCATCTCGTGGATGCTGCGTCCGATCTCCGATTCGACCAGTTCTTCGTAGGTTGTCAGGATCAGTTCGACCCGCACGGTGCGCTCACCGGACTCGACATAGGCGGCGAACCCCTCCTGGAGCTCCTCGGGCGAGATCCCGCGCGTGGCCGGGAACGGGACCACGATATTGGAGGAGACGCTGTCGATGATCACGCCCGGCTCGGGAAGGCGTAGATCAAACTGGACATTGATGGCGTTGTAGTCCCCCTGGTGCGTCTCCAGCTCCACCACGTGCACGTCGGGGTGCGACTGCAGGAGGGTCACCGCGCGCTGGTGGAGAAGCTCGTCGCCGATGATCTTGATGCCGATGACGTCGGGGACCTCGAGATCCTCCTTGTTGAAGGGGATCCGCCCGCTCATGACCTGCTCGGCGAGCTGGCGCTCGGCCGCCTCGAACTCGCTGACCATCTGCTCGGGGGGGGTCAGCAACATCTCCAGGGGGATGCCCAGGCGCTCGGCGCGCTCCTTGGCCAGGGTCTCGGCCTTGTTGCGGATGTGCGTGAGGATCATGTCGGCCATGCGGCGGCTGACCTTCTCGGCCACGCGGCGCGCGCGCTTGATGCGGAGCATGGCCACCAGCTTCGGATCGGGCTGTCCCGCGAAGAACATGATGCCGTTGATCGGCGCCCGGGGAAAATACTCCTCGGGACGCGAATGGTACATGCGGATCAGGAACTCCATGCGCTCGCCGATGCTCGGGATCGAGCGCGTGACGGCCTCCTTGACCTGGTGCTTCATGGTCACCGAGCGGGTGGTGATCTCCTTGTCGTGGAGCTCGCGCATGAAGTTCGTGAGGAATTGACGCACCATGGGCGTGGTGACGAACCCTTCGTACGTGAAGATCTCGGTGATCAACCAGGCATCGTCGGGCTCGAGCTTGTCTTCCAGCCACCGCTTGGCGATGTCGAACAACTTTTCCCGGTGAGTGAAGGCGCTCAAATACATGATGCTACTTTCGCACGATCTTTTCAGGTTTGGAAGTCCCCCAGAGTCCCTTGGACTCGGGCATGAAGGAGAAGATCATCAGGCAGCCCACGCCCGCCAGCAGCAGCACGTCGGCGACGTTGAAGGTGGGCCAGGGCCAGGTGATCGGGATGGAGCGGAACAGCCACATCTGGAGGAAGTCCGTGACCTTGCCGAACACGATGCGATCGGCCAGGTTGCCCAGCAGCGAGGGAATCGCCAGCTTTCTCCAGACCAGGAAATTGCGCCGCCAGACGGCGAGCGAGCGCAGCGAGAGATCGGGGCAGGCCAGTTTCATCATGGTTGCCTCAATCCCTGAGCTCGCGCCCGGTCAGCTTGAGGAACACGTCTTCGAGATTCGCCGGCCGGTGCAGGGTGCGCAACGCGGGCCATGCGGCAAGATGGGCCAACAGCGGGGCGGCATCCTCGACGTAACAGAAGGCGGTTTCGCCGCTGACTTCGACACGTCGTGAAAACACATGCGCCTCACGCTCGGCCCAACCCGGTGCGTCTTCGCCGTAGACCTCGATCACTTGCGACTCGATGTGTTCCCGGATCAGCTCGCGTGGCTCCCCTTCGGCCACCCGGTGTCCGTCGTCGATAATCGCCAGCCGCTGACAGAGGCGTTCGGCTTCGTCCATGAAATGCGTCGTCAGCAGGATCGTCTTGCCTTGCGTCAGCAGGGCCTTCAGGCGTTCCCAGATCAGGTGGCGGGCCTGCGGATCGAGGCCGGTGGTCGGTTCGTCGAGGATCAGCAGCTGCGGATCATTGACCAGGGCGCGGGCCAGCGTCAGCCGCCGTTTCATGCCGCCGGAGAGGATGCGCAGATTGGCTTTTTCCTTGCCCGCAAGGCCGGCGAATTCGAGCAGGGCGGGAATCCTGGGGGCGAGCTCGGCGTCACGCAGGCCAAAGTAGCGGCCATAGACCAGCAGATTCTCGGCCACGGTGAAGTCCGGATCGAGATTATCGAACTGCGGCACGACGCCGACCTGCATGCGCGCCTCGCGGGCCCGTTGCGGCACCGGCAGGCCGAGGAGTTCGATGACACCTTCATCCGGCGCGGTGAGCCCCAGGCAGCAGCGCAGCGTGGTGGTCTTGCCGGCGCCGTTGGGCCCGAGCAGCCCGTAGCATTCGCCGCGGCGCAGGGCAAAACTCAGGCCGGCGACGACTTCCCTTTGGCCATAGGATTTACGCAGCGCATGAACC
>PHBF01000234.1 GCA_002841905.1 Deltaproteobacteria bacterium HGW-Deltaproteobacteria-17 | reverse complement strand
TGCTCTCCGCGGGGGCGGGCGTGTCGTTGATGGCGCAGTATCATCCCCCCGACGGGCTGGCGCTGCCGGCCCCGCTGAACCGGACGCTCACCCCGGACGAATACTACGGCTTCGCCTACGAGCTGCGACAGCTGCAGCCCGGGCTCGCGTTCATCCAGGACCTCGACGCCCACGGCATCTACAACCCCGACTTCCGTGAGGACGATCCCTTCTCTACACGCTGACCCCGAGTTTCCCGCTTCCCGGGACCGCCGCGGCCGTGTATCCTGTCAGGCGGGCCACACCACCCGGGAGCCGCGATGCCGCCGACGAACCCCACCACCAAGCCCTTCACCGGAACCGAACGTTTCGAGGTCCTCTCCGTCATCGGAAAGGGCGGCATGGGCGTGGTCTACGAGGTCTTCGACTGGGAACGACAGACGAAGGTGGCGCTCAAGACCCTCAACGAGGGCAGCCCGGGCGAGCTGCTGCGCCTGAAGACCGAGTTCCGGGCGCTGCAGGAGCTGGAGCACCCCAACATGGTCCAGCTCGGCGAGCTCTTCGAGGACGACGGGCAGTGGTTCTTCACCATGGAGATCGTGCACGGGGTGGACTTCCTGAAGTGGGTGCGCACCCGCGACGAGCGGCCCGATCCCTCCCTGTTCGAGGAGACCACCGAGCTCGAGCCCCACGCCGACCCTTTCCGCAGGCTGCGCATCTACGTCAACGAGCCCCGACTCCGCGCGGCCCTGCTCCAGCTGGCGTCCGCCCTCGAGGCGCTCCACGCGTGCGGAAGGGTGCACCGCGACATCAAGCCGGGAAACATCCTCGTGGAGAAGGACGGACGCGTCGTGCTGCTGGACTTCGGACTGGTCACGCAGGCCGACCCCGGCCAGCTCTCCCTGGAGCAGTTCCATCCGGTGGGCACGGCCGCCTACATGTCCCCCGAGCAGGCGTCGTCGATGCCGGTCGGTCCCGAGGCGGACTGGTACGCGGTGGGGGCCCTGCTCTACGAGGCCCTGACCGACAGGCATCCGTTCACGGGTTCCTTCAATCAACTGCTGCTGGCCAAGCAGTACCAGGCGCCCGCCCGCCCGCGCGAACTGAACCCGGGCATCTCCCCGGACCTCGACGAGCTCTGCATGGCGCTGCTCCAGCACGACCCTGCCCGCCGGCCCCGTGTCGAGGAGGTCATCCGATCCCTCAGGTCGCATCAGTCCCCCACGGTGTCGCCCACGCAGACCATGGGCACGCGTGTGCCGGTGTTCGTGGGCCGCAAGGGGGAGCTCCAGCGGCTGCTGTCGGCCTACGAGGAAGTCTCGACCAATGGCTTCGGCATGATGCTGCTTCATGGCGCCTCCGGGCTGGGCAAGAGCGAGCTGCTGCGGGCCTGCGGGAGGGAGATCCTGGCCCGCGAGCAGCACGCGAGCGTGCTGTGGGGACGGTGCAACGAACGCGAATCCCTCTCCTACAAGGCCTTCGACGGGGTGGTCGACGCGCTCAGCCGCACCCTCCTGCGGCTCTCCGACACGGAGCTGGGCCAGTTGATCCCGCGCAACATGGATCTGCTCGCCCGCGTGTTCCCGGTCCTGGGCTATCTGCGCGAGGTCGATGCCTCGGGTGCCGTCCGGCCCCGCCAACTGCTGGACCTTCAGGAGGTCCGGTCCCTGGCGTTCCAGGCCCTGCGGGAGCTGCTGACCCGGCTGGCGGACCGGCGTCCGGTGGTCATCGTGCTCGACGACATCCAGTGGGCCGACGAGGACAGCCTCAGGCTCCTGCGCGCGATCCTGCAGCCGCCAGATCCGCCGCCGCTGCTGCTGGTGATCTCGATGCGCACCTCCACGGACCCCGACGAAGCGGCCGAGGCGGTCGCCCATTTCCAGGCCCTGCTCCCCTTCCCGGCCAACGACCTTCCTCTGGCGCCGCTCTCCATGGACGCAGCCGCTGCGCTGGCCGAGGAGCTGCTGGCCTCGAACTCCGACACGGCGGTCCCCGACGCCACCCAGGCGGCGATCATCGCCCAGGAGGCGGCCGGTCATCCGCTGTTCATCCATGAGCTGGTCCACCATATCCAGAACCGGCCGACCGACGGCATCCACAAGATCCTGAGGCTCGACGACGTGCTCTGGGAGCGCATCAGCGATCTCGAGGAGCCTCTTCGCCGGCTCGTCGAGATCGTCTCGATCTCCTTCGGCCCCCTCCGGCAGGAGATCGTGGCCATGGCCCTGGGGCTGCATCCCGCGGAGATCTTCCGCATGGCCGCGCGGCTGCGCGTGCTCCACCTGCTCCGCACCAGCGGCCCGGGCCCCGAGGACCTCGTGGAGCCCTACCATGATAGGGTGCGCGAGGCCGTGCAGGCCCGCATGGAGGATGGCGCCAGGCTGGCCGCCCACCGCTCCCTGGTCAAGGTGCTGCGCGCCATGCGCAACGTCGAGCCCGAGCGCCTCGCAGCCCACCTGGAGATCATCGGCGAGAAGGCGCAGGCCTCCGAACTGATCTCCGAGGCGGCCGATCAGGCGTCCTCCGCGCTGGCCTTCAACCGCGCCGCCGACCTGTACAAGGACGCCATCGGCCTCCGCCGCGAGGACGGGCAGGACGCGGATCCAGAGTCCCTGCGCGACCTCTTCATCCAGATGGGCACCGCGCTGGCCAACGCCGGACGCGGCCGCGACGCGGCCTACGCCTTCCTCGAGGCCCTCCCGGGATCGCGGCCGGTCGAGGCCGTGGAGCTCAAACGGAAGGCCGCCAACCAGCTGCTCCTCTCGGGCTTCATCGACGAAGGGCTGGTCCTCACCGATCAGATCCTGGACGCGGTCGGGAAGCGGATGCCGAAGTCCACCATCGGCATCCTCAGCGCCCTGCTCTGGGGACGCTTCCGTGTCCGCATGGCGGGCAGCCGCTATCGGGAGCGCGACGAGACGCGGATCCCCCCCGCGGACATCGTGTACGTGGACATCCTCAAGTCCATCGCCCTGGGGCTGGGCGGCGCCGATCACATCCGCGGCGCCTACTTCAACACACGCTTCCTCTCCGCCGCGCTGAAGCTGGGCGAACCAAGCCGCGTGCTCAACGCGCTGTGCGCCGAGGCCAACTACGCGGCCGCCAACGCGCCCGACTCCGGCCACGCCAGAGCCATCCTGGCCTCCTGCGAGCGGATCCAGCAGCGGCTCCACGATCCGCAGTCGGACATGTACATCGACGGGGCCCACGCGTTCGCGAGCTTCATGCGGGGTCACTGGGCCGACGCGCGACGCCACTCGGAGGACTTCATCCGCAACTCCATGCAGTACAACGGCACCGCCTGGGAGCGGGACCTGATGAACAACCAGGTCGTCTGGTGCCTGTTCTACCTCGGCGAGTTCGACGAGATGACCCGTCGCAGCACCATGGTGCTGCAGGACGCGCTGGAGCGCGGGGACCTGTTCGGCTCCGCGGGCATGGTGCTGGGCCTGGGCAACATCGTGATCCTGAACCGCGACGGTCCCGCCGCGGCCGCCCGGGAGATCGACGCCCTGATGGCCCGATGGTCCATCAACGGCTACCATCTTCAGCATTACTGGGCGTTGCTCTCCCGCGTCAACCTCGCGATCTACTCAGGTGACGCCCAAGGCGCCCATGAACGGATCTGGCAGGAGTGGCCGAGGCTCAAACGCTCGCTGCTGACCCAGATCCCGGCCGTGCGCCACGAGGGTCTTCACGTGCGGGCCCGGGCCACCCTGGCGCGCGCGGCCTCGGAGACCGGACGCGTCCGCATCCGGCTGCTGCGGCAGGCGAGGAAGGACACGGCCACCCTGCTCGCGGTGAAGCTGCCCTGGGTGCGTTCCCTGGGACTGCTCCTCGACGCCGCGGTTCACCTCCAGTCCGGCGACCGCAACGCCGCCCTGTCCCTCCTGGCCCAGTCCATCACCCTCCTGGAGACCTGCGGCATGCAACTGTACGCCGCGGCGGCCCGCGTCCGCCTGGGAAGGCTCGCCGGCGGCCCCGACGGTTCGGCGATGGTGCAGGCGGCCGTCGACTTCATGCTCTCGCAGGGCATCAACGACCCCGGGCGCATGACCGAGCTGCTCGCCACCGGCTTCAACGAATGAGGCGCGAAGCACGATGATACCGAAACCATCCGGTCTTCCCCCCGAGGGCCTGAACGTCCTGTATCTCGACGACTTCCTCGTGGCCGTGGACAAGCCCGCCGGACTGCTGGTCCACCGCTCGGAAATCGACCGGCACGAGACGCATTTCGCTTTACAGATGGTGCGGGATCTGCTTGGGCGCCGCGTCTTCCCGGTGCACCGCCTGGACAAGCCCACCTCCGGCGTCCTGCTGTTCGCGCTGGATCCCGTCACCGCCCGCATGATGGGCGACCTGTTCACCACCGGCGGCATCACCAAGACCTACCTGGCGGTGGTGCGCGGCTGGACGCCCGAAGCGCTGGTGATCGACCATCCCCTGGTCGAGGAGGACCTGACCCCGCGCGCGGACGGCCCAGCGCCGCCCGCCCGGGAGGCCATCACCCACCTCGAACGACTGGCGACGGTCGAGCTCCCGTTCCCGGCCGGGCCCCATCCCACCTGCCGCTGCTCCCTGGTGCGCCTGACGCCGAAGACCGGACGCAGACATCAACTGCGCCGGCACATGAAGCACATCTTCCATCCCATCGTCGGCGACACCACCCACGGCGACGGCCGCATCAACGCCCTCTTCCGCGCCCAGTTCGCTTGCTCCCGCCTGCTGCTGGCCGCGGTCAGCTTCGGGTTCGTGCACCCGCACACCGGCAGGACCATGGAGATCCGTGCGCCGCTGGACCCCGCTTTCCTGGGCCTCCTGACCCGGCTCGGATGGGTCGATGAAGTGGATCCGACGGCGTAGCGACCGCCCCCTGCACTGGAAAAGCTAGACCGGGACGTACTCGGTGAGGTGGCCGACCTTCACCGTGATGGTGAACGTCTCCTTGTGGGTGAACAGCCCGCCGACCTCGATCCCGGCGGGGTTCTCGATGATCTGCACCACGGCGTGCCAGGAGAAGTAGTGGACGTTCCCGTTGCGCGCGTCCCGGATGGAGAAGTAGGTGTCGGTGACGTCGATCAACTCGGCGGCCTCGATCTTGAACGCCCGCTCGAAGTTGATTCCGATCTGCTGTTTGAGGTAGGGAAGCAGGATTTCCTTCATGGTGAGGCTCCTCGGGTGGTGTGTTCCAGTCTCAGTATGCTGTTCCAGGGCGCTCCCGGCAAGGATCATTTTTACCGGACGAGGGCCGTCCTGATGGCGAAGAGAACGGAGAGCGTGTTCAGAACCGCGGCCTGCCGGGTGACCCCGTCCCGTTGCCGCGAATGCC
>PHBF01000233.1 GCA_002841905.1 Deltaproteobacteria bacterium HGW-Deltaproteobacteria-17 | reverse complement strand
CCAGGCCCGTCAGACCTGGACGCAGGTCCTCATGGTGGAAGGCCAGAAGAACTACGTCATGGCCATGGACGCCATGGACGCCAGCAACGCCTTCCTGGTCGCGGCCGTGGACAGCGGCGGCAACACCGAGATGCAGGGCTACCGGACCTCCAACGGCACGTCCTTCCAGCGCACGTACCTGCCCGCGGCGACAGGCCAGATGTCCATGATCATGTTCACGTCGGTGGCCATGCTCGACGCCTCGGTGATCTTCATGGGCGGCATGGAGATCGCCTTCCCGACCACCAAGAACACCCTGTGGCGCTCGACCAACGGCGGCGCCTCGTGGGAGGTCGTGACCGCCACCCTCCCGGAGATGCCCGAAAAGCTGGTGGTGCTCTCCGACGGCACCGTGCTGGGCGCCTCCGCGGGCGCGATCTTCCGCGTCAGCGGCACCACGGTGACCACCGCCTCGATCCCGCCGCTGGGAGACCGCGCCATCGCCGCGATCACCATGCTCGATGATCTGGTGGGCTACGCCGGCGGCGGCGACGGCCCCACCGACGACTCCCCCGGCACCCCCTACGGGGACGGCTTCGTGCTCAAGACCGTCGACGGCGGCCTCACCTGGTTCCTGGTCGCCGACGGCCTCTCCCTGAAGGTCCAGACCCTCTCCTTCCTCAACGAGGAGCGCGGCTGGATCGGCGGCTCGGGCCCCACCGCAGGCGCCCTGTACCGCACCGAGGACGACGGCGCCACGTGGGATCCGCTCACGCTGCCGCCGCACCCGGCCTTCGACTACGAGTTCTCGATGCCCTTCAAGATCACCCAGCACGTCGACGAGACCGCCGCCACGACCGTGGTGGGCGTGAAGTTCTTCGACTGCACCCGCGGCGTCGCCTCGGGCGTCGCCTGCATCGGCGGCTGCGACACCGAGGAGCCCACGTTCGTGAGCCTGGTCTGGAACACCTCCGACGCGGGCGCCACCTGGGAGTTCGACCCGGACTTCGAGACCGTCATGACCGGCGGCCAGTTGATGCCCGAGGCCAAGAAGCTCTCCTCGATGCTGCACCTGCAGTTCCCGGGGATCAACCAGGGCTTCCTGGCCGGCCAGCACGCCATGGTCCTGCGCTATGACGCGCTGTCCCCCGAGGCCGAGCCCGGCCCGGCCCCCGACACCTGCGAGGGCGGCAACAACAACAATAACAACAACAACACGAACAACGGCACCGGCGATCCGGACGGCTCCGACAGCGGTTGCGGCTGCCGCACCGGTTCGCGCGCCCCGGCCGCCCCCGCCCTGCCCTTCCTCGTCGCCCTCGTCCTGGGCCTGGCCCTGCGCCGAAGAAACTGACTGACCAAGGAAAAAACCCCATGACCCGGATCGCCAGGAACACCATCTGCATCTGGTTCGACCGTGACGCCGAGGAGGCGGCGCGGTTCTACGCCCGGACCTTCCCCGATTCCTCGGTCGACGCGGTGCACCTCGCGCCGGGAGACTATCCGTCCGGCAAGCAGGGGGACGTCCTGACCGTCGAGTTCACCGTGTTGGGCATCCCCTGCATCGGGCTCAACGGCGGCCCCGTGTTCCCGCAGAGCGAGGCGTTCTCGTTCCAGATCGCCACCGAGGATCAGGCCGAAACGGATCGGTACTGGGACGCGATCGTCGGCAACGGCGGCATGGAGAGCCAGTGCGGCTGGTGCAAGGACAGGTGGGGGGTCTCGTGGCAGATCACGCCGGTCGCCCTGATCAAGGCGTACACCAGCCCCGACCGCGCCGCCGCCAAGCGCGCCTACGAGGCGATGATGACGATGGGCAAAATCGACATCGTCGCGATCGAGGCCGCCTTTCGAGGGTAGCTCCGCTACCCGGGGACAACGACGGCGCCCGGCGACCGTGGGACCGGTCGCGCGCCCTCACGTTCGCTCCAACCGCACGCGCGCCGAAACCATGGCCTCGTGCAACCTCGCCTGCAGCACCTCCCGGGGCGGCAACTCCAACCAGTACTCCGCGATGTGGATGTGGTCCTTCTCCAGGTCCAGCAACTCCACAATCTCGGCGTCCCGGGTCGTGCAGAGGATGATCGCGATGGGCGGCTTCTCGTCGGGCTGCACATCGTGCCGAGCCAACCATTTCAGGTACAGTTCGACCTGGCCCTTGTGCTCCGGCCGGAACTCGCCCAACTTGAGCTCCACGACCACCAACCGCTTCAGTTTCCGATGATAAAACAATAAATCGATGTAGAAGTCGCTGCCGCCGACCTGGATCCGGCGCTGTCGCCCAATGAAGGCGAAGTCGCTGCCCAGTTCCAGGATGAAGCGCTCCAGTTCATGGAGAATGGCGTTCTCCAGATCCTTCTCCGAGAAGTGGTCCTTCAGGTCGAGAAAATCCAGCAGATACGGGTCTTTCAGGAACAGCCTGGGGCTCAATTCGGCAGGGTTGGTCTCCAGATTCGCCAGCTCCTGCCGGATGACGCCCTCGGGCTGTTTCGACAGCATGGTACGCTCGAACAACAGGCTGTTCATTTCCTTGTGCAACTGTCTGACGGACCAGGCCTGCGAGGAACAGACCTGTACATAGAAGTCGCGTTTCAAAGGATCCTCGATCTTGATGAACTCTAAAAAATGTGACCAACTGAATTTTGTCGACAGTGTCGACAAAATCTCGGGATCCGGAAATTTCAAAAAGAATTTCACCATGCGATAGAGATTTGGATAGCCAAAACCGCGACCAAATTCCTGAGTCAGTCTCTCTGCCAGGCGGGTCATCGTCGCTTCCCCGTATCTGTGCGAATCCCGCTGCAGAACCTCGGTCTCCAGCTTCCGCCCGATCTGCCAGTAGGTCATGACCAGGGTCTGGTTCACCTGCACCGCGACGGTTGCAGGAAATCCCATTTCACCCCGCCACTGAAAAACGCATTTCTCCGCAACAGTTGCGGGCCGGCGCCGATAATGATGCCCAGGAGGTCGAACATGAAGCATGAAATCATCCAAGCCATGACAGAGAATTTCGAAAAATACGCCAGGAAGACGGAAACCGGGGTTGAGTTCTGGTTGGCTCGCGACCTCCAGGACCTGCTCGGGTATGGAGAATGGCGGAATTTTTCTGTGGTGATAACCAAAGCCGAGACTGCGTGCGAGCTCTCCGGACACCCTGTGCAGGACCATTTTGTTGACGTCAACAAAATGGTCGATCTGGGTTCGGGCAGCCGGCGTGAAATCGACGACATCATGCTGACGCGTTTTGCCTGCTATCTGATCGCGCAAAACGGAGACCCGAGGAAAGCCGAGATTGCCTTTGCACAGACCTACTTCGCGGTCCAGACGCGCCGCGCGGAGATCATTGAACAGAGGCTCCTCGAAACCGAACGCGTCCGTGCCCGCCAGAAGTTGACGACGACGGAGAAGGAGCTCTCCCGCGTCATCTTCGAGCGTATCGCCGGCGAACAGAGTTTTGCCCTCATCCGAAGTAGAGGGGATCACGCTCTTTTCGGAAAGACCACACAGGAAATGAAGGACCAGTGGCAGGTCCCCGCAAGCCGGCCGCTGGCCGATTTCGCGCCGACAATCATCCTCAAGGCGAAGGATTTTGCCTCGGAGATCACCATTTTCAACGTTCAGGCCAACCAGTTGAGGACGGAAGACGCCATCTCGAAAGAGCACGAGACCAACCACACCGCCGTTCGGGACACCCTCATTCAACGGGGCATCGTCCCGGAGCAGCTTCCGCCGGCCGAGGACGTGAAGAAAGTCGAACGCCGGTTGACCGCCGAGGAAAAGAAGGCTTTGAAAGCTCCCGAGGGTCTGAAATCCTAGGATAATAGTCCGCGCCTGGTGAGGACTACCGCGATTGCCGAAAATCGCCCGCCCCCACGCCCGCCGCCGCGCCGACATTCCCCAATGATCTCAACGCCGTTGCCCCCGGGCGAATTACGCCAACACCCATCATCAAACATGCGGCCTTATTTTCCCCATTGACATAAATGTCCATTGTCACAATAGTATCCGGGTCTCGTTCGATTTCCCGTTGGAAAGGCCTGGTTCCCGCCCCATGCCGACTCCCGCACATCCGTTCTCGCCCCACTTTTCACGGAATTCCCAGGAGAATCAGTATCTGGAATATATGCGGCCGAAAACCATGTCGAAGGTCGTGTCCTCCTGGCTCCTGTTCATACAATACTTATGCAGCGTCAGGGGCTCGCACCGGCTGGTCTCGGGATTACAGAAGCCGGAAGCGCAATCGGAATAAGCAAGCAGATCGCAGGTGGCGCCGTTCCCCAACAACTTCGCACAGACGCCGCCGATGCAGGAGATCTCGAAGTTGAAACGGCTACCACACTCGTAGGGGTTGCTGCAGATCCCACCCAGCTCGAGAAAGGATTCGCAGGTCGCCGACAGCGCGCCCGGCAGGGAGCGACAGACCATACCATCGGGACACACGCGGCTGCCGCCTCCGTCGTCACAGGTCTCACCGGAACCACTGCGCGGCGCACAAGTCCCGGCCGATCCATCCTCTGCCGGCTCACTCCTGCGGTTACAGTAACTGTCCAGGGGACAATCGCGATCCACACTGCAACCATCAATGTAGTCATGATAATCATCAGGCGGCTCAACCAGGTCCAGGCATTCCCGCAATCGAAAGTCGATCTCCGCGTCACAACTTTTTGCCAGCAGCTCCCGACGCGCATCCAGGCATTTTTTCAAGCGATGGATCTCCAGTTCCCCCCTGCTCCAAGACTGGAAATTGCTGGCATACCACATCATGCAATAAGAGTGATCACGGTCCGTGAAGGTATCGGCACAGCACTTCTGCATCGTGAAGCAGTACACCTCGGCGTACGAGGCCAATTGCTCCTCTGCAGGCGCGACGTATGGATCCTCACAGGAGAAGGACGGCAAGATCGAGCATATGAGCAAGAGAAAGCGTTTCATGAACGAAGTATACGTCCCTGTCATCAAAATGCAAACAGGCCCCCGGCTCCCGCCCGACGACCGTCTTCGGTCGCTTAACCCTGCCCTGGTCTTCAATCTCCAGCTTCAGCCCGATCCGCCAGCAGAGAATGTGAAAACCAATGGCGTGGAGGGATCCTCCGTGACCAATCTGAAGTCGCACGCCATCATGTGACCCCACGGCAATTGTGCAAGCACCCCCTGCACAATTCGCCGAAGGCGATGCCCGGAAGCTAGCCCCGGGTAGAGCCGACCCGTCTTCGGGGCGCTCTACCCGGGGTTACCGTTCTGGGTCACGAGCATTGCAAAACCGATCCCGCCAAGGTAACGTTCTTCGTCCGGGAGGACGCCCCCCATGTCTGAGACGCGCATCGAATGGACCGACGC
>PHBF01000232.1 GCA_002841905.1 Deltaproteobacteria bacterium HGW-Deltaproteobacteria-17 | reverse complement strand
TCCCGGGAGATGAACACGTCCTGCAGGGCCTTCTCGATCATCACGAAGCCGTTGCCGCTGTGGGTGAGCCGCAGCTCGCCCTCGAGGGCCGGGATGCCCGCGGGGCTGGCCTTGGGCAGCACGCGGGACGCCCAGCGGTAGCGGCCGCCCTTGAGCATCTCGACCGTGCCCGACTCCATGAGGGCCGCCAGCGTCTCCTTGAGCTGGGTGCGCTGCCGGCGGCTGCAGGCGAAGTGGGACTCGATCTCGGAGAGCCGCACACCCTCGGTCTCGCGGGACAGGTACAGGCGCAGCTGGTTTTCAGTGATGGGGATGACGTTGTTCTTGGACATCATGGGGATGCAGACTCCATTTCATTTCCCGGAGAACAGGAGGATCTCTCCGGACTCCAGGGGCAGCAAAAGGGTTCGTTCGTCGATCCAGGCCGGGTGCGCCTCGGCGATGGCCGGCAACACCATGGTCCCTGCCAGCGTGCCCTCGGCGTCGAGCAGATACAGCATCTTCTCCTCAGGGAAGACGAGCACACGACCGGCCGTGTCGACCAGCGGAGGGATCATCTGCCGGCCCGCGGTGCGGTAGCGCCACCGGACCTTGCCGCTCTCGACGGACACCGCGTACAGGTACCGGTCCAGGTTCCCCCAGTACAGGGTGGCGCCGTCGGGCGACAGCGCGCCGCCGCCGCGGAATCCCTCCGGGGCATAAAGGCGCCACTTCACGCGCCCGTCGATGGTGGAGAACGCCGTCAGCGTGCGGTCGTCGCAGCCAACCAGGAGCGTGCAGCCACCGGCCAGCAGCGGCGTGGAGTCGCACTGCCCCCGCGCGCGCGCCTGCCATCGGATCTTCCCTTCGGCGGTCAGCGAGAGCACCTCCCCGCCGAGGGTGGCCACGTACAGGTGGCCGTCGGCGTCGAGGGCCGCGGAGCCGCGCACGTGGGCCGTCACGGGGTGCTGCCAAAGGATCTTTCCGGCCGCCGGCAAGCAGGCCGCCGTCGGGGAACACCAGCAGCGCCGCGTCCTGGTCACAGCGGGCCGCCTCGGGGTCGGTCTTCTTCTTCGGCGTGCAGGTGAAGGGGGCGATCTTCGCCTGCTCCGCGCCGGTGGCGGCGTCAAACTGATGGAGTTGGTCGTCGTCGGAGCCCGCCCAGAGGGTCTTCCCGTCCGGTGACAGGACGGGGGAAGACCATACGGCGTCACCGGTCCTGGCCTGCCAGGTCTGGCGGATGGTCCATTTTTCCTTGACTCGGACGACGGACAGTGCATGGACCCGGCCTTTGTGGTCGCCCACCACCCAGCGGTCGGCGCCGACCTTCACAGGCGTGGTGGTGACGCGGGCGCGGAGGGCGAAGGTGGCCTCGAGCTGCCATGGAAATCCGGGGAGCGCGTGGGGCAGTCGATGATCGTGGGCGCCGGCCCCGGCGGGAGATGACGTCCACGCGCACACGGGCTCCCGGACGACGATCGTGGGGGGCTGGGGCACCTCGGGTTTGGGCGGGTCCTGCGCACTTTGGACAGGGGCTGTCTGCGAACATGAAACCGGCTCGGGACAGGGTCTGGCCGCGCCGCTCCCCTTGCAATAGGTGCAGGTGGAGCAGAATAGGGCCAGGAGCAGCAGGTGGGACCGCATGGTGTGGCACCGTATCATAAAAGCATGTGCAAGGGAAAGGCCCGGGAAAACCTATTCACGATGGTTCGAGGAGCGAGGGACCTGCTGTCCGCTAGGACGTGACGCCCTCGACGCGGAAGCCGAGGGCGCGCAAAAGCTCGGCGACCTTGCCGGGCTGGTCGCCCTGGAGCACGATCTCGCGGTCGTCTCCACAGGCCTCGACCGTTCCCCCGCAGCCGAGCCGCTGCTTGAGCTGCCGTGCCAGCTCCTCGATGTCGGCCAGCTCCATGCCCGCCGGCGCACCGTGGCCGGCCACGATGATCACCGCCTTGCCGCCACGATGCCGGGTCTCGCGTCGCAGCACGACGCGAACCCGGGATCTGGGCCGTGACGTTTCCTTCGCCGCAGGCATCTCAGGTGCCGGAGGCGCCGCGGACGGCGACAACCCCGACACCCCCGCGAGCACTGCGAAGGGGCTGTCCTGCGTGCCGCCACCGGTGCCCGTCCAACTCCCGATACCGTGACCTTTCCTGCCCATGATTCAGGTCTCCCGGGATGTTCCCGTCGGGATCATCCTCCCTGATTCAAAGAATTACCCGGTATCCCTCCTTCCCGCAACTCCATTTCGCGCCTTGACACATTTCGCGCCTGGCCTTGACAACCCCGGAAGGCGCGGGGATACTTGCAGCGGTGTGGGTGCGGACTGCATGTGAAATTTCATCCCTGAACACGGCACCACGAGAAGGAACATGATCAAGACATTCTCTTCCTGGGTCCTGGTTACTTTTTCCATTTTCTCTCTCGGATGTTCCTTCGATACCGCCGGGCTCCCGGATCCGTCCGGCAATGTCAATAATTTTAACAACATCAACAACATCCTCAATCCGTCCTGCAGCGACGGGATCACCAACCAGGACGAGACCGACGCCGACTGCGGCGGCGATCTGTGCGACCCATGTGACACCGGCCGAAGCTGCCTGTCCCACACCGACTGTGCATCGGCCTTCTGCGACGGGACCGGCCACTGTGCGATCCCGCAGTCCTGCACCGACGAGCTCACCAACGGCGCCGAGACCGACGTCGACTGCGGCGGAAACGACTGTGACCCCTGCGCCGACGATCTCGCATGCCTGGTGGAAACCGACTGCCTCAGCGGATACTGCAACCCGGACAACCGTTGCTCCACCCCCATCTGCAGCGACGCCTGGGTCAACGGGGACGAGACGGATCTGAACTGCGGCGGCGGCACCTGTCCCGCCTGTGCCAACGGCCTGGACTGCCTGGTGCGCTCAGACTGCGCCAGCTCGGTCTGTCTCGGGCTGGTCTGCCAGGTCCCCACCTGCTCGGATTCCACACAAAACGCCTACGAGACCGACGTCGATTGCGGCGGTTTCACCTGTGATCGCTGCGCCGACGGGCTGGGCTGTCTGCAGCACTCGGACTGCGACTCCGGTTTCTGCGACGGTGGCTTCTGCGGCGCGGTCACCTCCTGCAAGAACCTGCGCGCCCTCGTCCCTGAGGCCGTCTCCGGCGTCTACACCATCACCACGACCCTGGCCCCGGTCGAGGTCTATTGCCACATCGACGGCGGCACCGCCAACACGTTCGCCTACGTCACCAACGGCCTGTCCACGTCCCGGACCACCGACAATGACTCGTGCAAGGCCGTCGGCATGACGATCTTCACGCCGCGGACCGCGGACCTCTACGGGCTGGCCCGGGACGTCGCCCTGGCCCACGGCATCCCGACGACCGGCGGCTTCCTGGGTCCCCTGGGCATCTATAATCCCAACAACGGGGTCACCACCATCGGATCGAACAACTGGTGCGGATCGGTGTACAAGGTGTGCTGCGACAAAAAGATGATCGGCGGGGGCGCTGACGACACGGTCAGCCGCTCGGACTGCGGCTTCACCTCCCTGGCCGCTGGCGGGGCGTTCTGGGCCTCGGAGTCGAAGATCGGCGAACCCAGCGGCGACTACGACGCCACCTGCTGGCTCCGGTTCGACTACAACACCGCCGGGAACGTCACCTCCTGGAACGACCAGGACTGCGACTACGCCTACGTCAACTACATGTGCATGGCCAACGACGACCTGTGAAGGCCCAGTTCCTCGTCATGGTTGTTTCGTGCGCCGCAGCGCCTCGTCCCGGGCATCATTGATCTCCCTGAGGACGCCCTTCACGTCGGCCTGTCTGCCGCTGCCTTTGAAATACCCGGTCAGTTTGACGTCGGGGGTCAGTTTGCCGCTCTCGTAGATCTTCCAGATCTCCTTGCCATAACTGGTCGTCAGCAGCTCAGGCGCAAAACGTCCGAAGTAGTCAGCCAGGTTTTTGACATCGCGCTCCAGCATCCTGGCGGCGTTGTTGTTGGCCGCCGCATCCACCGCCTGGGGCAGATCGATGATGACCGGGCCATGCTTGTCCACCAGCACATTGAATTCAGACAAATCGCCGTGGACAATTCCAGCGCAGAGCATCCGGACCACTTCCTTGATCAGCAAGCCGTGATACTCCAGCGCCTGCTGGCCGGTCAAAACAAAATCATTCAACCTTGGCGCCGGCTCTCCATGTTTATCCGTAACCAATTCCATGAGCAGCACGCCGTCAACAAAATGATAGGGCTGCGGGACACGCACCCCCGCCGCGGCAAGCCGGAACAAGGCGTTGACTTCAGCGTTCTGCCAGACTTCTTCCTGCTGTTTCCGTCCGAACCGGGTGTGTTTTTCCATAGCCCTGGCCTGGCGGCTATTTCGCACTTTGCGCCCCTCCTGATACAAGGCCTGCTTATGGAATCCACGTTTGTTCGCTTCTTTATAAACTTTGGCGCAGCGAATCTCCCCGCCCGAAAGCACCACGTATACCGAAGCCTCCTTCCCCCCTTTGAGGGGACGGACCACTTCATCAATAAAACCATCCAGCACCAGGGGTTCGAGACTTGGTGGGGTTTTCATGATCGCCCCTCGGATACGGTTCTGCAAAGAATTTCAGACATGGGTGTTAAAACGACCGTTCGGAACTCATGGAATGCTTCTGGTTGATCAGGCGCCGGGCATCATCCGGAGAGAGACAGGGGACAGGCACTGCCAGCCATGCTTGGGCCTCAGGGGGCGACTATCCCTGAGGATGGTGCCGAAGTCAAGGCCGGCCCCTGGATCTGCCGGGCCAAGCTGAGGAAGTCGGCATTGACGTCGTCCACGTCAGGATCCTGATTCGCCGATGGCGGCGGAAATCGAATGGAAACCCCGGTACCGAAGGCTCTGGAACTTGCGCCGAATATTTGTCATTTCCTTTGCGCTCACGCATAATTCGCCAGCGCCGTTCATGCGGCGCCCCGCTGTCCCTGCAGCGCCCGCTGTCCGGACAGCGGCAAGGAGCCCATGGCCGAGGAAAAAACCGTCTCCATCTCCCGCGCCGCCGGCATCGTCGGCTTCTTCACCCTGCTGTCGCGCGTGGCCGGCCTGCTGCGCGACAGCATGATGGCCTACGTGTTCCCGAAGGTGATCACCGACGTCTTCACCGTGGCCTTCACCATCCCCAACGTGCTGCGCTACCTCCTCGCCGAGGGCGCGCTGTCGATCTCTTTCATCCCCGTGTACACCGAGTACCGGCGGAAGAACCCCGAGGAGACCGAGCGCTTCGTGCAGACGGCCTTCACCGTGACGGCCATCCTCGTGGCGGGTGTGACCGTGCTGGGGATCCTGGCCGCGCCGGTCCTGGTGACCCTTTTCGCCGGCGGCTTCGCCGACGAGGCCAACAAGTTCCAGATGACCGTCGACCTCACGAGGATCCTTTTCCCGTACATCTTCTTCGTGTCCCTGATGGCCCTTTCCATGGGCGTGCTCAACACCCTGGGGCACTTCGTCACCCCGGCGCTGGCGCCGATGTTCTGGAACCTGATCTGCGTGGCCGCCGGCTTCTCGGCGCCGTTTCTCGGGAACGCGCTGGGCGTCGAGCCGATCTACGTGTTCGCCTGGGGCGTGGTCTTCGGCGGCATCGTGCAGTTCGCGATCCAGGTCCCGCCCATGCGGGCCCGGAAGGTGACCTTCAAGCCCCGTCCGCAGTTCAGGCACCCGGGGGTCATCAAGATGGCCAGACTGATGCTGCCGGCCCTGTTCGGGCTGGCGGTGTACCAGTTCAACGTGCTGTTGTCGCGCCTGTTCGCGAGCTTCCTCGAGACCGGCGCCCTGTCCTCGCTGTACTACTCCCAGCGGCTCATCGAGTTCCCGATGGGGGTGTTCGCCGTGGCCATCGCGACGGCGTCGATGCCCACGCTGTCGGCCCACGCCTCCGACGGCGATCTCGAGAAGTTGAAGACCACGCTGCGCACCTCCCTGGAGCTCACGTTCTTCGTGGTCCTGCCCAGCGCCGTGGGCCTGTTCGTCATGGCCGAGCCCCTGGTGGCGATCCTGTTCCAGCGCGGCCAGTTCGGCGTCGAGATGACGCGCATCACCGCGCTGACGCTGATGGCGTTCACGTTGGGCGTTCCGTCGGCGGGCATCGTGCGCAACCTCGTGCCGGCGTACTACGCCACGTCGGACAGCCGCACGCCGGTGATCGCCTCGGCGTGCAGCCTGCTTTCCTACATGATGCTGGGGCCGATGATGGCCTGGCGCTTCGGCGTGGTGGGGCTGGCCGTGGCGATCTCGCTCAGTTCGTGGATCAACGCCACGGTCCTGATCTGGCGCTTCCGGAAGAAGGTC
>PHBF01000231.1 GCA_002841905.1 Deltaproteobacteria bacterium HGW-Deltaproteobacteria-17 | reverse complement strand
TCTCCGGACTGTTCTCCACGCATCCGCCGATCGAGGAACGCATCCGGCGCCTGCGTGCCCTTGACCCGAGGTGAACCATGAATCTCGAAAAATGGACCATGAAGAGTCGTGAGGCCCTCCAGGCCGCCCTCGCGCTGGCGCAGGAGAAGGGCCATCCAGAACTTCGACCCGAGCACCTGATGCACGCGCTGCTGGCGCAGGGCGCCGAGAGCTCCGTGGTGCCCGTGCTGGAGAAGATCGGCGCCGGGGTCGGCCCGATCCTGGAGGGCGTGAAGGCCCTGCTGGACAAGCTCCCGAGTCAGTCCGGCGATCACGCCGAACCCTCGATGTCCCGGGACCTGCGCACCTGGATCGACCGCGCCCGGCAGGACATGACGCAGATGAAGGACGCCTACCTGAGCACGGAGCACTTCCTGCTCGCCGCGTGCGACCTGCCGAACCTGGCCGCCGCCGGGCCGCTGCGCGCGGCCGGCGTCACCCGGGAACGCGTGCTCGGGGCCCTGGAGACGATCCGCGGGACCCAGCGCGTGACCGACGATCAGCCCGAGTCGAAGTACCAGGCGCTGCAGCGCTTCTGCCGCGACCTGACGGATCTGGCCCGCCGCGGGCGGCTCGACCCCGTGATCGGCCGCGACGAGGAGATCCGGCGCGCCCTGCAGGTGCTGTCGCGCCGCACCAAGAACAACCCGGTGCTCATCGGGGAGGCCGGCGTCGGCAAGACCGCGGTGGCCGAGGGCATCGCCCAGCGCATCGCCGAGGGCGACGTCCCCGAGAGCCTGAAGAACCGGAGCCTGTTCGCGCTGGATCTCGGCGCGCTCATCGCCGGCACCAAGTACCGCGGCGAGTTCGAGGACCGGCTCAAGGCCATCCTCAAGGAGATCGAGGCCGCCGAGGGCCGCGTGATCCTTTTCATAGACGAGATCCACACGCTCGTCGGGGCCGGCGGCGCCGAGGGCGCGATGGACGCCTCGAACATGCTCAAGCCCGCGCTGGCGCGAGGCGAATTGCACTGCATCGGCGCGACCACCCTCGACGAGTACCGCAAGCACCTGGAGAAGGACAAGGCCCTGGAGCGCCGGTTCCAGCCCGTGCTCGTGGAGGAGCCGTCGGTGGAGGACCCCATCCACATCCTGCGCGGCCTGCGCGAGAAGTACGAGGCCCACCACGGCATCCGCATCTCCGACCCCGCGCTGCTCGCCGCCGCGCAGTTGTCGGCCCGCTACATCGGCGACCGCCAGCTGCCCGACAAGGCCATCGACTGCGTCGACGAGGCCGCCTCGCGCCTGAAGATGGAGATCGAGAGCGTGCCCGTCGAGATCGACCAGCGGCGGCGCCGCCTGCTGCGGCTGGAGATGGAGAAGGCCGCCCTCTCCCGGGAGCCGGCCGACAAGGTCGCCGCCCGCGCCGACGCGGTCAACGCCGAGATCGCCGAACTCCAGGAGGAGGTCGACGCGGCGATGGGTCGCTGGCAGCGGGAAAAGGAAGTCATCGTGGCGCTGCGCGACCTGAAGGTGAAGAAGGACGAACTGAACACCCAGGCCCAGCTGGCCCAGCGCCAGAGCGACTACCAGCGCGCCTCCGAGATCCTGTACGGCGAGCTGCCGGCCCTGGACAAGCGCGCCTCCGAGCTCGACGCCGAGCTTCGGGCCATCACGGCCAACGGTTCGTTCCTGCGCGAGGTGGTGACCGAGGACGACATCGCCGGCGTGGTGGCGCGCTGGACCGGCATCCCGGTGGAGCGCATGCTCGAGGGAGAGCACGGCAAGCTGCTGCGGTTGGCCGAGCGCATGCACGAGCGGGTGATCGGGCAGGAGCCGGCCGTGCAGGCCGTGGCCGACACGATCCTGCGCGCCCGCGCCGGTCTGCAGGATCCGGACCGTCCCCTGGGTTCGTTCCTCTTCGCGGGCCCCACCGGCGTGGGCAAGACCGAGATCGCCAGGACCCTCGCCGAGCTGCTCTTCGATGACGCCTCGCGCATGATCCGCATCGACATGAGCGAATACATGGAGAAGCACGCGGTGTCGCGCCTGATCGGCGCCCCTCCGGGCTACGTGGGCTACGACGAGGGCGGCCAGCTCACCAAGGCCGTGGCCCGGCACCCCTATTCGGTGGTGCTGCTCGACGAGATCGAGAAGGCGCACCCGGACGTGTTCCACGTGTTCCTGCAGCTGCTCGACGACGGACGGCTCACCGACGGCCAGGGCAAGGTCGTGGACTTCCGAAACACGGTCGTGATCATGACGACCAACCTCGGATGGGATCCTGAGCTGGGCCACCGGGACGCCCCGGCCGCCAAGGCCGGCGTGGAGGCCGCGCTGCGCGTGCATTTCCGTCCCGAGTTCCTCAACCGCGTCGACGAGATCGTCGTGTTCGACCCGCTGACCTCCGTCCAGCTGCGCGAGATCGCCAGGCTCCAGCTGCAGCGCGTCAACGCCTGGCTCGCCCCCGACGAGTGCGCCCTGGAGTGGACCGACGACGCGCTGGCCTTCGTGGTGGCCCGCGGCACCGACGAGCGCTACGGCGCCCGGCCGCTCAAGCGCGCGATCCAGCGGCACGTCGTCACCCCGCTGGCCCAGATGCGCCTGTCCTCGGGCAACGCCCGCGGCGTCACCTGGCTCGCCGACGTGGACGGGTCCCGCGAGGGGTTGCGCCTCACCGCCAGGCTGGACGGCTAGTTCGTCAGCGGGGTGCGTTCGCAGTTGCAGTTCTCGTCCCAGGCGAAGCGCTCGCCGAGCTCGACGACCTCGAAGTCGGTCCACTCGAGGCCCGTCAGGTCGCTGGGCCCGAGGCCGACCTCTGCCCAGGTGTGCGCGGTGAACCGGTCGTTGAGCGCCGTGAAGGTGAGGTTGCCGCCGTCGGACAGGATCATGCCGTAGCGCTGCAGGGCCACGGCCACGACCTGGGCGGCGGGGTTGAGCGTCTGCAGGTCGAAGTCGGCGCGCAGACGCAGGCGGGCGCCGTAGGGTGGCGCGTCGGCGCCGGCGGAGGTGGCCTGGGTCGAGTGGGTGGCCGGCCGCACGTAGATGCGCTCGCGCATGTTCTCGTTGGGCAGGATGAAGCGCAGCGCGTGGGTGATCTCGCCGGCGGTGATGTCGTCGGGACCGAACATGTGCGCCGCGATGGGCAGTCCCGCGGCGTCGGCGCTGGTGCAGCACTCCCCGCGCAGCGACGGCGTATATGCCTGGTTCAGATCCCAGACCGACAGGCAGCCACCGTAGAACGTGCCGCCATCGACGTTGGCGCGCCACATCTCATACAGGCGGCAGGAGGTCGGATCGAGCACGATCAGGTGGCAGTCCCCGTCGTTGTCGCAGGTGTAGCCGGTCTCGCCCTCGATGGCTCCGCCGGCGGGGAGCGGCACCGGCGCCGTGTCACAGTCGGGCGACCAGTGGTCGTCGGTGGGCTCGAACGGCGACGCGGCGGTGCCGTCGGTCCGCAGGATCGTGATGCCGTAGAGGTTGTCGGGCTCGTCGCTGGGGCCGTCGATCCTGAACTCCGCCCATGACGACGCATGGTTCCCCTGCAGGTAGGTGATGATCGCGTCGGATTCGGCGTCCAGCGCCGCGTTGTCCACCCGCTGGTTCCAGGGATGATCCGCACCGAACAACTGTCCGGCCGCAGCCCCGCAGATCCCGGTCTGGTTGTTGACGTTGTTCACGTTGCTGACGTTGTTGATATTATTCACATTATTGACGTTATTGACGTTGTTGACGTTGTTCACGTTGTTGGTCCTGCCCGACGAGTCGTCGCACCCGACCAGCGCCAGGGCGGCGATGCCTGCCGCCACGAGACCTCTCAGAAAACGCCGATGACAAACCAGTTTCTTCATGGAAAACCTCCTGAGGCTCAACGATTCAATCCGCAGTTGTCACGAAAAGATAGAAAAATCCGACAAAGGTGGTCAGCGCCGTGACCGCCACCGCCCCGAAAAACCAGTCCAGCGGTCCGCGCGCCCGATGGACACGGGCATCGATCTCGGCGAAATCGAGACCACCGGTCTGCAGATGCAGCAACTCAGGCTCCGCCGGGGTGGCGATGGTCGTGAGCCGTGGATCCATCTTCAGGTGGGCGTTCCGCGGAACCGGAATGCGCCTGCCGGTCTTGTCCACCAGCGTGATCCGATGCACCCGCACGATCTGCCGCTCCCGGTCACCGCAGATCAGGCGTGGAAGCCTGTCCTCCTTGACGGGAGCCCCGTCCCGTGTCTGCCACAACTGAATCTGTTCAGGTGGCACCCTGACCCGGACCGGCTCGAGCCCCGGTGTGCAGGAGACCAGCAGCGTTGCCAGCATCATCCAGGCCGCGCGACGACGCCACAGATGTCTCATGGCCTCCTCCTCGGGGGCCCGTTCCAACCCACGACCAACCACAGGCCGAGGCGGGTGATCGTCTCGGTCTTGTCCAGATGCAGCTCCAGTCCAACGCGGAGCCCCTGCAGCCGGCGGGCCCATTGCGCGGTCAGGCGCACCCCGTATTCATCATCCCCCGAGTTGTGATAGTCCGCCTTCAGCGGTTCGAACTGGAAGGAGACGGGGAAGTCCTGCAGCGAATACCTGTAAAAAAGGAAGGATGGATTGGTATAGGAGTCCACACCCCAAAACCGCACATCCAGATCGTTCGGCTTCCGAAACAACTGTTCTTCCCCGTTCTCGCCGAAAGCACTGAACCCGATGGTGTGGCCGCAGATCGGGGACCAGCCCACGCGGAAGCTCAACGGCAAGGCGTAATAGAAGAAATCCTCGTCCTCAGGATGCATCTGCGTTCCCATGCCGAAGTTGGTCTCCACGACCCACTTCGGATTCACGATGCGGTCGTTTCCATATTCCACGTCGAGGAGCGTGGGGATCTTATTGTTCAGCATTTTCTGTGGCTTATCCAGCAGCAGGACCGGGCGCTTGTCATTCCCGGTCAGCGGCGTCACGCGGTTGTTGGAGATCGAGAAGTCGATGACAGGCTCGATAAACCGATGGCGCTGTTCGATACGGAATTCCGGGCCGTTCTCCCCGGCCCTGCCCGTCCCTGCCGACAGACGCCCGACCCACACGCCATGCACCCCGAGGGCGAACACCACCACATCCGCAACACGACGGACACGTCGGGGCTTTGCCGGCAGCCTGAACCGGATCTCCCGCCCAGGTTCGTACTCGTGGATGAACTGCGCTCCGACCTGGCGGAAGGTGCCTGTGACCTCCTGCTGGCTCGGGGCAATCGCGAACGACCACGCCTGGGCGGCCACGGGCTCGACGGCCTGCCCATGAACAGGCCATCCGACACAGCCAATCAGGAAGAAAACCAGAAGACGGATCATGCTTTTTTCTGCTCCGAGCGAAGTATCCACTGAAGTGGGGGCACTGTCAACACAAGCGGGAGAACCTGGG
>PHBF01000230.1 GCA_002841905.1 Deltaproteobacteria bacterium HGW-Deltaproteobacteria-17 | reverse complement strand
TGTATCTCTAATTCAATGCTCGATAGTTTCGTTCTGTCCTTCGACCAACTATCCAGTTTTCAAAGACCAAAAGGCGTTCCAAACTCACTCAACCTCGACTCACCACACGCCTCAACAGGAGTGCTAATATAGGGAAATTTTCCAAGGTGTCAACAAATTTCGACCGGTTTTTCATGATTTTGTCGTTTTTTTGTAAGTACTTGAAATGATTAGGAAATTTAGCAGGCTTTTTGTTGTCCGGATCGGGGTCGCGGACCCTGGAATCCAGAAAAAGTCACTTCGATGCGGGCGTCTGAGATCGCTTTTCGGATCTCATCTGCACCGGCTCCACGCGCCGGCGGGATTCAGGCGTGGTTTTGGGCGGCGTCATGGCCTGCTGGGCCCGCGCTGCAGCGGCCCGGATACGTTCCAGTTCAGCCATCAGGGTCTTCACATCCGCGAACCGCTGGTACATGCCGGATGATCCCAGCACGACGAAGATGACCTGCCCGTACACCGGCAGATCCAGCAGGGTCGCGACGCAGTAGCCTGCGGCCGAGTTGAAGCCCGTCTTTCCGGCGAGCACCTTCGTGCGGCGACTCTCACGCGTCAATATATTGGTGTTGTTGTAGACGATCTGACGATTCGACGGCTTCTCCACGACCGTGTAAGTCACGGTCTGCATCACGTCGGCGATCGTCTTGTTCTCGGAGACCGCCTTGAGGATTCGGGACACCTCCCAGGCCGTGGAGACGTTCTCGTGGGCGATTCCCGTGGGATCCATGAAGGTGGTGATCTTCAATCCCATGGCGCGTGCACGTGCGTTCATCTTCGCGGTGAGGGCCTGCGCGTTGAGCCCAACGGCCCGCCCCAGCCCCAGGACCGCCCGGTTGTCCGAGCCCAACAGCGCCGCATGGATCAGATCGCGGTTCGGATAGGGGATCTTCCGCTTCAGGCGGGTGCGTGAACCCCCCGCCGCCAGCGCCCAGTCCGAGTCCGTGAGCACGGTCTTGTCGTTGAGGTTCAGCCCCTGCTCCACGATCACCAGCAGCGCCATCATCTTGGAGAGGCTCGCGATCGACCAGGTCTTGTCCTTGTCCTTTTCCAGCAGCACGCGCTTGCCGTCGGCCGACGCGACGTACCAGATCTTTCCGTCCACGGCAGGCCTTCTCGGCTTGGCCTTGCGGGCGTTGGCAGGATGGACGAACAGCAGCAAACCCAGGATACAGGAGAGAATGGAGATGACTTTCATGCCAAAAACGCTACATCAATCGGCCCGATCGATGAAATTTTGCGCCTAAAATGGTCCTAACACATTGAAATCACACACGAAATTCCTAATGCAAATATTACAATCCCGATTTTTCTTCACTTTCCGCTTTTTCGAGTCTCCTATTTTTAGTAGATTCTGTTACCTTAGTGGTCACTGTTTGTCATCAGACCCCGGAGTTTTTCAGTCTCATGCGTTCACCGCTTCTTGGTTTCAATCACAATTTGAAGTATCGCGGTCGGGTATACCATATCCAAACCGAGGACTCCGGAGAGGCCAATCCGCACATCTTCACGCACCTGTTCCACAACGGCATCATCCTGTCCACGCGCAAGACCGAATACGGACACCTCCTCGGCGCCGAGGACGTCGAGGATCAGGTCCGCAAGTTGATGCAGCTTCAGCACAAGGACATGATGAAGGGCCTGCTCGGCGGTCAGTTCGACGACAAGATCGTGAAATATTTCGGTGAGCTCACGGCCCCCGAGAGCGAGGCCGAGGCCGCCGCCCGGCAGGCCGCCGCCGACAAACCGGCGCCGGCCCCCGCCGCTCCGACGCTTCCACCGCCGCCCCGCAAATCCGAGAAGGGCGGTTCGGCCCGTCCGATCCCGAGCGCCGCGGCCTTCGCCCAGGAAGACACCAAGCTCGGCATGGGTCAGGGCTCGCCGACACCCCCGGGTGCGGCCACGCCGAAGACCTCGACGACGACGCTGCGGGAGCAGTCCGTCTCCGCGCTGGGCCCCGCCAACGACTCCCCCGGCGGGCTCCCCCGGACACGTCCGCCGGCGACGCCCGAGCCGGGCAAGTCCGAGCCGGCCCCCTCGGTGGTGATCGCCCGTCCGGCCATCATCCTGACCGGGGACGAGCCCTCCTTCGGTTCCTTCTCCTCGCCGAACTCCCAGCGGCCCTCCGCGCGCAAGCCCGACAAGCACGTGGAGTTGTTCGATTCGCCTGACACCCAACTGGACCTGACACCGGTCGGGATGCGGCAGCCCGAGGAGCCGCCCTTGGTCAAGCCCCCGGTGCAGGCGCCACTGCCGAATCCGAACCGCCTCACCGGCCCGATACAGGCCCCACCCGGCCTGTTCAAGCCCGAGAGCTCCAAGCAACTGCCCGACGAACTGATGCAGTTGAGCAACTCCGACACCAAGGTCGATGACATCATCCTTGACTTCCTGATGGCCGAGTCCCTGTCCAAGATCTCCGGTGACGATGATCCCCAGCCCTGAACCCGGCCCGGGAGATCCTCTCCTGGTGCCGCTGACAATCCAGGTGGATCCGGGGGCTCGGGGCCTCCGCGCGGATCTGTATCTGGCAGGCAGGCTGGGCCGCATCAGCCGCGCCCGGATCCAGGCCATGTTCGGAAGGGGCCACGTGCGTTGCGGAGACCAGGTGCTGCGTGCCTCCCGGAGGCTGCACGGTGACGAGCTGCTGACCGTCTACAAGCCCGCCCCTCCGCAGGAACGACCGATGCCCCACGTGCCGGTCGTCTTCCGCGACCGGGACATCGTGGTCGTCGACAAGCCGGGCGACCTGACCGTGCACCCCACCGCCAACGCCTTCACGCGCACCCTCACGGCGTTCCTCCAGGGACTCGACGGTGGTCCCTTCCATCCCGCCCACCGCCTGGATCGGGAGACCTCCGGCCTGGTCATCTGCGGCCGCCCCGGTCCCGTCAGCGCGGCCCTGAAGGCCCAGTTCTCCGAGCGCACCACGAGGAAGATCTATGTCGCCCTGGTCCACGGGCCCTTCGACGCGGCGACGGAGGTCTTCTTGCCGCTGGACTTCGCACGGAGCTCCCCGATTCGCATCAAGATGGAAGTGACCCGGGACGGCGCGCCGGCGGCCTCCACGTTCCTGCCCCTCTGGTCCGGCGATCCGGCCAGCCTGATCGCCTGCATCCCCCACACCGGTCGCCAGCATCAGTTGCGGGCGCATCTGGAGTGGTGCGATCACCCGATCTGCGGAGACAAGATCTATGGCGTGCCCCCCGAATGTTTCCTCGAGTTCATCGAGACCGGGTGGACGCCGGAGCTGGCGGGGCGCCTGCTCTTCCCCCGACACATGCTGCACGCGGCCTTTCTGCGGATCACGCATCCCGTCTCAGGCGAACCGCTGGAGTTCTTCACCGACGTGCCGGCGGACCTTCGGGCCGCCTGCGCCCATTTCGGGGTCGAGTGTCCGCCCGCGGAGGTGCTCCTCGAACGGCTGCGCTCCGTTGGCGACCTTCAACCCGGGAACAGTTCGGAGTACAGCAGGCCGGGTTCCTCGAGGGGCAGGAAGTGACCGGCGGAGTCCACCTGGTGACACGAGGCGTTCGGTATCGCCGAGGAGAGCCTGGACGCCATCTGCAGGTCCACCAGGCTGTCCTGGCGGCCCACGAGGACCTTCACCGGCTGTTTCACGTGATCCAGGTGGCGTGAGAAGGTGCTCACCAGCCGGCCGTCGCACTCCTCGAACACGCGACGCAGGCGCGTCCTGGCGGTGGGGCTGTTGGCGAACGGACGCCAGAACTCCTCGACGGCCGCTTCATACCGGGTTCCGGGCGCGACGAAGGCCCGACGCAGGTGGCGCTCCACGGTGGCCCGTGCCAGCCCCGAATGGAAGAACGCCTCCCAGGCAAGACGCGAGCGGGCGGCCCACATGAACGGCCCCGCCATCGGTCCGGGGAAGTTCTCCGCGAACACCGGGGACAGCAGCACCAGATCCCGGACGAGCCCGGGCTTCTGCATGGCGAGCATCAGGGCGGGGATGACACCATGGGAGTGCGCGACGATCGACACCGGCTGCAGGCCGCAGCGGGCGAGCAGAAACTGGCTGAGGAACTCGGTCTGGCGTTCGAAGCCGAGATCGAGCTGGGAGGGACAGTGCGTGTCCCCGAAGCCCTCCAGATCGGGCGCCAGGAAGCGGCGGTCCGCCCCGTGGGCCTGGGCGAGCTCGCCCCACAGGAAACAGGAGGTGAAGAAACCGTGGATCAGCAGGACGGGAGCCTCCCCGGTGGTCTCCAGGAAGGCCACGCGGGAGCCGGAGATGTTCTCGAATCGGCGGGAGACAGGCATGATCAGAACAACTCTGCGCGCAGGTGGGCCGAGCCCTTCCTCACCTTCACCCAGATGCCCTTTCCTTCGGAGGACGGGGCGAGCTTGAGCGGCGTGGAGTTCTTGACGTCGGGCGCCTCCAGGCGGATGCGACCGGTGTACCCCGTGATGACCTCGAGGATGACCTCGCCCGAGTCCAGCTCGATGACGATGTCGTCCATCGGATCCTTCAGCCGCTGGCGGATGGAGATCCGTCCGTCCTTCATGCGGATCTTGCCACCCTCCAGGTTCATCCCGGCCGAGACCTCGCCGGAATCCAGCTCCAGATCGAACATGCCCTGGAAGGCCTGCAGCGTGACCATGCTCTTTCCCGGAGCCCTGACCTTGAGGTTGGCCGAGAGGCCGGAGATCTCGAGGCGGCCCCCGGCCACCGCGAGGCTGACCGGAATCCTCTGGTTCAGCGGCACCAGCACATCGAGGTGGGTGAACACCTTCTCGCCGGACCGGATCTCGGGATAGGTGGGCGTGTACTTCACCAGACCGTCCTTCTCCAGGGTGGGAACCATGGCGATACGGTCCATCAGTTCAGCCGCGCGCGTCCGGCCGGCGGCTGCGGCTTCGCGGTGGATCTGGAACACGGTCGTGTCCGGCATGGAGCCCTTGATGCGGACGTCGCCCACGTTCTCGATCTGGAGCCGGAGATGGCTCTCCAGCGGCGTCAGGAACGTGAAAGAGGCCGGCTTCTCGGTCTTCTCGACGACGATCGGCTCGGACTTGCCACAGGAGAAGAGCCCGCCGACGAAGGCGGCGGTGATCAGAACAACGATGGATAGACGTGTCATGGAACTCCCGCTACTGGTTCACGACCAGGTTCGTGGTCTGCCAGACCAGCCGGGCGTTGCCCAGCGAGCCCGCAAACCGCAGCCGGATGACCCGGGCAGTCTCGGGCAGCACCTCCCTGCCGCCCACGGTCCGGGGAAACCGGATCACGAACAGGCGGTGGAAGTACCCGATATAGGGAAACATATCCTTGTGCAGTTTCGAGATGGGCTCGACGGCCTTGATCTCCAGCGGTGTCACCGGCTCGGCGG
>PHBF01000229.1 GCA_002841905.1 Deltaproteobacteria bacterium HGW-Deltaproteobacteria-17 | reverse complement strand
CTACGGCGGCACGTATGTGGTCCCCGAGGGGGGCGCCCGCATCGGCCTGGTGCCCATGGGGTACCACGACGGCGTGCCCTGGACCCTGTCCAACCGCGGGCGGCTCTGGGTCGCCGGGAAGCCCGCCCCCATCGTGGGCCGCGTGTCGATGGACAGCCTGATGCTGGACATCACCGACCTGCCCGAGGCCGAGCGGGGCTCGGACGTGCTCGTGTTCGGTTCCCACGAGGGCATGAACGTGCGTCCCGAGGAGGTCGCCGAGGCCACCGGCACCATCGTGTATGAACTGCTGACGCGCATCGGACCCCGGGTGCAGCGCATCTTCCGCGGGTCGTAGGGTTGTTCACGGGGTCTTTCCTCTTAATCCCCTGGTAGAGGCGACCGGAAACCGGTCGCTTCAACCAGGGGCTTCATTTCCGCAACGCCGCCGTGAGGCGGCGTGGGGAAGGCCGTCGCGTGCGGGAGGACAGGGTCCAATCACTCCGCTCTTCTCCGCTCCTTTTTCCGTCTTCTCCGCAGTATCTTCTCTTCCTTTGCGCTCCCCTTGCGCTTTTTTCGCGTCATCCCCGAGGTTGACTTTTCCGCCTATTGATTGTATTGCGGATCCCATTGTAGATGTTTCCGGAGGTGTTCGTGTGAAAACCCAGTTTCTTTTTGCCCTGCTTGTGATGATTTGCGTCTCCTGCGCCAAGGAAAAGGCCCAGGACGCCCCGCCTCCCCCGCCTCCCCCGGTGAAGCCCGTCGAGCCGCCTCCGGTCAAGCCGGTGGTCGTCGACCACAAGAAGCCGTGCACCGCCCTGGCCGCCAAGGTGGCGCAGTGTAAAAAGGAAATCATCCAGCAGGAGATGGTCCTCAAGCCCGAGACCATGATCGCGCAGTGCGAGAAGACCCTCACGACCGAGGTCGAGAAGTCCGACGCGGCGCTGAAGCTCCTCGACCTGCTGCAGGAGAAGGCCGCCCCCGCCTCGTGCAAGGGCGCCGTCGCCGGCGACTGCAACACCTTCATCATTTGCCTGGTCACCCTGCGTCGCAACGAGGTGTGCAGCCCCGCCCGAACGGCGTTGATCCGCGTGACCCAGCAGGAGATCCTGCTCAACGGGAAGACCGTCGTGTTCGTCGCCAAGGATCAGATCGCGGGCCAGGCCGAGGGCGTCACCACGGTGGCGACCCTGGCCGAGCGCATCGCGGAACTGAAGAAGGGCTGGACCGGAAAAGGTCCGCTGAAAAACACCTGCATCAACGCCGACCCCGACGTCCCCTGGAAGGTCGTGAACATGGTCATCGGCACCGCGCGGGAGTCGGGGCTGGTCCATCTGGCCCTGGTGTCCCAGCAGTTGACCACCGACAAGGTCGGCAACCTCCTGGAGACGGCCGCGCTGCCCGAGGCCTGGACCCTGACCGACGACCTGCTGGCGTGGGACATCCCGCTCCAGCCTGAAGGCGTGGGCACCCCGCCGGACCCGGTGACCGTCGAGGTCACCCCCGCGGGCTACAACGTGACCGTGGGCAAGAATTCCCTGTGCGCGCCGTACGCCCAGCGCAAGCTGCCGTGCATCCCGCTGGCCACCCTCGAGGGCAAGACCATGCACAACCCCGTGGCCCTGCGCCAGTTCCTGTACGAGCGGCACGTGCGTCCGGCCTGGCAGGCCCAGAAGGTCAAGCCCGGAGACGCGCTGCCCCCGGTGGGCGAGGTGTACCTCAAGGTCGCCGATCCCCTGCTGCCGTATCACGTGATCACCGCCACCATCGACGGGCTCCGCAAGCTGCCCAACTCCGCCCAGAAGGACTGGCAGCTGGCCGACGCGGCCTGCCGCCTGGCCGGCGACTGGCTCACCGACGGACAGGTCACCCAGATGGACGGCAACTGCTTCTACCCAGTGACCTTCGCGGCGGGTCCGGCGCCCGTCGAGCCGATGGTGGCCGTGGCGCCGAACGTGCCGCCCGATCCGAGACTGAACCCTGGAATGACCGTTCCGGTGGAGGTGTCGATGAACCCCGCGGTCATGGTGGAGCCGCCGGCGATGATGCCGGTCCCCGAGCCCACCGTCGGCGGCAAGGTCGGCGCCTCCGATCGCGGGCTGGTGCCGCCGGGCGCTCCGCTCGAGGTCCGCCGCTGGCTGGGAGGCAGGAAATGGGCCATCGTCGCCTGTTTCCAGCGCGCCGGCGCCGCCGGCTTCGCCCGCGAGGGCTCGGTCGTGATCACCATGGAGGTCCGTCAGGGCAAGGCCCGCGTGCTGAACATGGGCGGCACCCTGGCGGCGGTCTCCTCGTTCATCCAGTGCACGCGCGACGTCCTGCACGGGAAGGACGTGGGGACGTCCGAGGACGCCAGGACCTACAGCCAGCGCTGGACGTTCACCCTGCAGTTGAAGGGCTCCGCCTCCGAGTAGGGGCGGAAAATCCATGAAGCTCACCACCGACCGCCCCCTCACCCTGTACGAACTGGTCATGGAAAAGTTGAAGCCGGGCTCGAAGAACCGGGGAAAGCAGATCGTCCAGTACAGCCTGATCCACGTCAACGGGACGGCCACCAACGATCCGCGCACGCCCGTGAACCCCGGCGACGTGGTGACCCTGGAGCGCAACCAGACCCCGGTGCGGAAGATCAAGCCCCCGTTCCCGATCCTGTACGAGGACGAACACCTGCTCGTGGCCGAGAAGCCCCCCGGCATCCTGACCCACGGCGTCGGCGAATCGAACTGGAAGTCGTTCTTCGGGATCCTGGCGGCCTACATCAACGAGATGTCCAAGGAGCGCGAGCACCTCTTCATCGTGCACCGCCTCGACAAGGAGGTCACCGGCCTGCTGATCTTCGCCAAGAGCCTGGAGATCCAGGAGTACTTCAAGACGCACTGGAAGACGGTGGAGAAGCGCTACTGCGCGTTGGTGGAGCACGCGCCCCCGGAGCCCGAGGGCACCCTGGAGAGCTGGCTCCACGAGCACCCCAAGAGCCTGAAGGTCTCGTCGGGGCCCCAGCGCCCCTTCGCGAAGTTCGCCGTCACCCATTATCGCACCCTCTCGCAGGAGGGCCCTTACACCCTGCTCGAGATCCAGCTCGACACCGGCCGCAAGAACCAGATCCGCGTGCAGTTGTCCGACATGGGCTGTCCCATCGTGGGCGACTTCCGGTACGGCGCGGACGACACGGTGAAGCGCCAGATCCGCCTCTGCGCCTACTCCCTGACGTTCCCCCATCCGGTCACGGGCAAGGTCATCAGCCTGCAGATCAAGCTCCCCAAGTCGTTCCTGCATCCCAGTTTGGTGGACGAGTATTATAAATAGACCGGGTTCATGGGCCGGACTACCACATGGTGAAGTTCAGGCCGAGGTTGACGCGCCAGCCGCGCAGGTTCTCGTAGTCCTGCACCGGGAAGGTGTAGCCGCCGGTGAGGCTCACGAAGAAGTTGCGATCCGACCACAGGTGCACGCCAAACGTCGGGGTGATGTGGAAGACGCCGCCGAGCTTCTCCATGCAGGTCTCGGTCTCGGAGGCGGTGCATCCCTCGACGGGGACCAGCCGGCTCGTGTAGGACCCGCCCATCTCCAGGCCGAACACCGGGATCAGGAACGGCCGGCGCGGGTTGCGCTCGAAGGAGAGATCCAGGCCGAAGGCGTAGTAGATCATGTCCTCGATCTCCTTCTCGGAGCTGGTGAGGATGTCGACCTTGAAGTACAACCGGCCGTGGGAGGGGCCGCGCTTCTCGTTGCGGTGCACCCAGGCCAGGAAGACGTAGTTGATCGAGATGCCGGAGAAGATGCCCAGCAGGTCGTTGTTGGCCGGGATGTACGTCGTGGCCGCCAGGCCCGGCAGGAAGAAGCTCTCCCACTCCTCGCGGACCTTCACCACCATGGTCTTGGAGGCGGTGTTGATGCCGTCGCTCACGGTGAAGGTGATGTTGTGGGTGCCCACATGCCAGGTCCGCGGTTTCCAGTAAAAGATCATGGCCGTGGGATCGAGGGTGGCGTTGGAGGGCGCACCCGTGATCGTCCATCGGTAGGGGGTTCCGGAGTTGTTGAGCGTGATCCGGATCTCTTCGCCGACCTTCTGGTAGTAGCGGTCGTACAGGCTGTAGCGGTTGGCCTCGAGCACCTGGTGCACGGACATCTCGGGGGGCTTCGGGGGCGGGGGGGTGACCTGGTACGCGACGGGCGCGACCGGGACCGGGGCCGGTGCGGCCACGATCGGCGTGGTTTCGGGGCTGGTCTTGAGGTCCGTCGACTGCGCGAAGGCGCGGGTCGCTGGCAGCAGGAAGAGGAACATGGCGATCCATAAAGTACGTTGGCAGTGCCTCATGAGAAACCTCCTGGGTCGTGGTGATGTCGAAAACCCGGTTCGGACCCGGTGAAAATCATAGGCCAAAACGATGCGCGGAGGAAGAAATTCTGAGGGTCCCGGAAATATTTGCCGAAACTGGTGGGTGTCCTCCCCGGGAAATCATGTTATAAGGAAAGGTGCGTGCGAAGCGTCATGGACGATGTCGGATACGCCATGGATGGAAGGAACATGCGAAACAAAACAATCTTTTTTGTACTGTTGGGTCTGGGTCTCTTCGGTCTGGCGTCCTGCGCCGGCAAGTCCAAGGAGATCGCCGCGGTGTGCGGCAACTCCGCGATTGAGGAAGGCGAGGAATGCGACCCGCCGGGCGTGGGGGCCTGCACCGCCTCCTGCACGCGTGACACCTCCAAGTGCGGCGACGATCTCTGCCAGTTCCCGGAAGGGCCGTCCAACTGCGTCCAGGACTGTCCGGCCGGGGTGTGCGGCAATGAGCTGCGCGACGACGGCGAGGAGTGCGACGGGCACGATCTGGGCGGCGCCGGCTGCCAGACGCTGGGCTATCCCGGCGGCACCCTGGGCTGCTCGGTGGCCACCTGCGAGTTCGACCTGAGCCTGTGCACCAACCCCAACTGCGGCAACACCCTGCTCGACGACGGGGAGGATTGCGACTCGGCCAACCTCAACGGGAAGTCCTGCGAGGCGCTGGGCTTCGACGGCGGCGAACTGACGTGCAGCAGCGCCTGCCGTTTCGACGACGGCGCATGCTATTACCTGTCCTGCGGCAACGGCACGCTGGACTCGGGCGAGGAGTGCGAGGGCTGGGACCTGGGCGGCGCCACCTGCGCCGACTTCGGCTACGCCGGCGGCGTGCTGCGCTGCAACGACAACTGCCGTTACGACAAGACCGAGTGCGCCGCCTCGCTGTGCGGCAACCTGATCCTCAACGAGGGCGAGTCCTGCGACGGCGGCAACCTCGGGGGCGCCACCTGCGCCTCCCGCGGGTACTTCGGCGGCGCCCTGGCCTGCCACGGGGACTGCACCTTCAACGAGTCGGGCTGCACCAACTGCGGCAACGACACGATCAACGCCGGCGAGCTCTGCGACGGCGCGGATCTGGG
>PHBF01000228.1 GCA_002841905.1 Deltaproteobacteria bacterium HGW-Deltaproteobacteria-17 | reverse complement strand
GCCGCGGCCGGCCTGGAGCAGGACTTCTACGTCGAGGTCGAGAAGACGCTCACCGGGGACTTCTCGTGGACCGCGAGCCTGACGGCGTACGGCTTTCCGGCGTCGAAGAAGGCTGAGTCCGGCGCGGACCGTTCGCTGTACGCGGAGCCCAGCGTGGGCATCACGTGGGGGAAGATGTTCAATCCGTTCGTGAAGATCCACTGGTTCCACGGCGTGCAGTCGGCGCTGTCGGACTTTGACTACGTCTATTTCAACGTGGGCGGTTCGCGGGACGTCAAGCTCTCGGAGAAGATGACGCTCAAGCTGGCCGGGGAGGGCGGCATGAAGTGGTTCTTCCCCGATGACACCATCAAGGACAACGTCTGGGACCTCCAACTGGGCGCGGTCGTGGAGTACGCGGCCTCCGACGAGATCACGCTCAAGGGCGGCCTGGGCACGGCGTGGTCGAACTTCGCCGGCGTCAAACCCGTCGACGAGGCCACCGCCTGGCTCGCCGGCGGCATCTGCATTTCCTGGTGACTCACAGTCTCGATTTCAGGGGGAAGCGCTCGGGGTGGGCCAGCATCTCGTCGGTCAGATCCACGTCCAGCTCAGGCCAGTGAAAGTGACCGGGGGCCGGCTCCTCCACGTTCCGCAGCGCACCGACGGGGGCATCGAGAAACCAGGGGAAATCGTCATACGACAGAAAGAATTCCCCTTGATGGGTGCGGATTTGAAGACCATCTCCGAAGATTTGCACCACCTCAACCGGTGAAATGCTGGCGCCAGGCTTCTTCGAGTTCATCCAGGTTCTCCTCCAGGATCGTCTCGATTTCACGCAACTGCCGTGCGGAAAATCGACGATTCTGCGCCAATTCGACCTTTGGCAGGATCCAGAACTTCGCTTCGCAGGATCCGGCTGCGACATGCACGTGCATGCGACGTTCTTCGCGGGAGAAGAAGAAAAAGCGATAGCCGCCCTTTCGAAAGACCGTCGGACTCATGAGCCCACTGCCGACCGTTCGAGGCAGCAGACGGAAGTGCAAACGCGCAGCGCCGCCATTGATATAGTGGAGTTTCCAGGGCGCATCAAGTCACAATTTCCCGTCACTTCAGGCCCCGGTCGAGGTGGCGGTACTGCAGGGCCTCGGCGACGTGGGGCGTGCCGATGGTGTCGGCGCCGGAGAGGTCGGCCACGGTGCGGGCGACCTTGAGCACGCGGTCGATCGCGCGCACGGAGAGACCCCAGCGCTCCACCGTGCGCTCGAGCAGCGACTCGGCGTCGGGCTTCAGGCTGCAGTGCTCGCGCACGGCGGTACCGCTCATGGAACTGTTGAGCAGCGGGCGTCCGCCGAAGCGTCGGCGCTGCCGGTCCCGGGCGGCCTGCACCCTGACTCGCACGTCGGCCGACGGCTCCCCCTCGGGCTGGGCGCGCAGCTCCGCGTACTTGAGGCCGGGCACCTCCACCTGCAGGTCGAAGCGATCCTGCAGCGGTCCGCTCAGCTTCGAGCGGTAGCGCAGGATGGCCTCGGGCGAGCAGGTGCACGTGCGGATCATCGCCGACCCGTGGTAGCCGCACGGGCAGGGGTTCATGGCCGCCACCACCTGGAACGCGCAGGGGTAGGTCACCGTGCCGCGGGCCCGGGTGATGGTGATCTTCCGCTCCTCCATGGGCTGCCGCAGGGTCTCGAGGACCTGGCGCGGGAACTCCAGCAGCTCGTCGAGGAACAGCACGCCATGGTGCGACAGGCTGATCTCACCCGGACGCGGGCCGAGGCCGCCGCCGACGAGGCCGGCCATGGAGACGGTATGGTGGGGCGAACGGAACGGCCGCAGCGTGAGCAGGCGTGTGCGGTCGAGGAGCCCCGAGACGCTGTAGATGCGCGTGCACTCCAGGGCCTCCTCGAAGGCCAGCGGCGGCAGGATCCCGGGCAGCCGCTGCGCGAGCATGCTCTTGCCCGAGCCCGGCGGACCGACGTAGAGCAGGTTGTGGCCGCCCGCGGCCGCGATCTCGAGGGAGCGTCGGGCCAGGATCTGGCCGCGCACGTCGCGCAGGTCCAGGAAACCCTCCGGGATCTGCGCCTGGGCCGCCACCGGCGCCTGGGGCCACTCCTCCCTGCCCATCAGGCACGCCACGACCTGCCTGACGTGCCGCGCCACGCGCACCTGCAGCCCCTCCACCAGGGCCGCCTCGGCCGCGTTCTCCTCGGGCACGACGATGTATTCCATGCCCATCTGGTGGGCCAGCTGGGCGATGGAGAGCACGCCGCGCACCGGCCGCACGGCGCCGTCGAGGGCCAGCTCGCCGACCCACAGGCCGTCCCGGCAGGCCCCCGCGTCGAGATCGCCGTTGACCACGAGCACGCCCAGCGCGATGGGCAGATCCACGGCCGTCGTGTCCTTGCGCATCTCGGCCGGCGCGAGGTTCACGGTGAAGCGCTTGCTCTTGAGCTGAAAGCCGCCGTTGTCCAGCGCGGTGCGGATGCGCACGCGCCCCTCGTTCATGGACGTCGAGGCCAGCCCGACCAGGTGGAAGCCGGGCATGCCGGTCTGGCAGTCCACCTCCACGGTCACCGGGAAGCCGTCGATGCCGATCAGGTCTCCGGAGGTAATCTTCGTATGCATGGCCGGATTCCTGAGCAGATTCCATGCCAGGAAAGAACCGTCGCCAGACCGAGGGTTCCGCTCCGGGGGCGGTCGGCGGACGGTCCGATTCCGGTCAAAAACATCCAATTTCTGTGAATTCGACGAGGACCGTTTGCGGTCAAATCAAAAAATCACCAATTCAAATAGTTGTGAAATCGCGCTTTTATGCTACAAACTTTCCTGAGGTTCTTTGTCCTGAACGGGAGAACCGGGGCAGGCGGATTCCGACTGTCGAAGGTCCGGGCGCGCGTTCCCTGACTGGAGTATTATCTTATGTCTGACATTCCCAGTGATCCCCTGATCGGCACCACCATCGGCAACTACGAGATCAAGTCGCTGCTCGGCGCGGGCGCCATGGGGCAGGTCTTCCTCGGCGAGCACCCGCACATCGGCCGCAAGGTCGCCGTCAAGGTGCTGATGGCCTCGTTCTCGTCCAACCCCGAGATGGCCGACCGCTTCATGTCCGAAGCCAAGGCCGTCAACAAGATCAACAACCCGAACATCATCCAGGTGTTCGACTTCGGCAAGCTCCCCGACGGGCGGCTCTATCTGGTCATGGAGTTCCTCGAGGGCGTGGAACTCTCCGGCTACATGGAATCCCGCGGCACCGTCAGCATCGACGAGACCATCGAACTGATGGGGCAGATCGCGTCGGCCCTCGACGCCGCCCACAACGCGGGCATCGTCCACCGCGATCTCAAACCCGACAACATCTTCGTCGTCGACGGCCCCAGCGGGCCGGTGGTCAAGGTCCTCGACTTCGGTGTGGCCAAGCTCCTCGACCCTGCCATGGGCGGCAAGCACAAGACGGCCACCGGCCTGATCATGGGCACGCCCTCGTACATGAGCCCCGAGCAGGCCCGCGGCTCCGGCGCCATGATCGGGCCCGCCACCGACATCTACGCGCTGGGCGTCATCGTGTACCAGATGCTCTCGGGCCACCTGCCCATCGACGCGGAGTCGGTCACCCAGGTGCTGCTCAAGCACATCACCGATCCCCCGACGCCGATCTTCGAGTTCCTGCCGGCGTTCCCGCCCATGTTGTGGGAGGTCATCGAGCGCGCCCTCGACAAGAACATCGACGCGCGGCCTCCCAGCGCCAGCGCCTTTCACCACATGTTCTCCGAGGCGGCACGGGGCATCCCGTCGCACATCACCGCGGTGGGCATGGTGTCCCCGATCCCGGCGCGCGGCACCTCTCCGGGCCTGAACTCCTCGGCCGTCAAGACCTCCATGACCGGCGAGCAGATCGCCGTCGGCGGCGGCCGCTCCGCCATGATGTGGGTCGTGATCCTGCTCGTGATCGCCGGCATCGGTGGTGGTGTGTGGTGGTTCGGCCTGCGCGACAAGGGTGAGATGAAGGGCGGGATGAAGCCGGCCGAACCTGTGGCGGCCAACAACATGGTGCCAGCCGACATGCCCGTGGCCGACATGCCCGAGGAGCCGATGCCCCCCGACCCCATGCCCATGGAGCCCGTGGTCGAGAAGAAGACCTTCAAACTGAAGGTCGGCTCCGACAAACCGGGCGTCGAATTCAAGATGAAGGTTGATGACGAGGCCGAGCTCGAGCTGCGCACGCCCTTCGAGCACACCATCGTCGAGGGCAGCCGGGTCCTGATCACGCCCAGGAGCGCCGACTACGCCCAGCAGTCCCTCACCGTCACCAAGGACGAGTCCCTCCAGCTCGTCTCCACCGCGCCAGCGCCCATGTCCGTCATGGGCACCTCTCCGATGCCGCCGCCCATGACGGCGCCCATGGATGTCACCCCCGAGGTCATGAAGCCCATGTCCGTCGGCGAAGACACCATCAAGATCATGTTCTGAGTCCCCGACCACTCCGGATTCGCGTCAAAAACACCGCAAAACATGGGAAATCGTTTGCCTTCAATGGGGGAGGGTGGTAATAATCGGCGACGGGGTTTCAGAAGAAAATCCTATGAGGTTTCGCATGCCTACCCGCATATTTTCGTCTTTGCTTGTCATGATGGCGCTTTTGTTCTCCGGTCCGGCAGCGGCCCAGACCCGGAACAAGGAAAAGGCGCGCGCGCACTATGAAGCGGCCGAGAAGTTGTACCAGAAGGCCGAGTTCCGCAAGGCGCTGGATGACTACCTGAAGGTCCTCGACTACATCGAGCGCGACAGCATCCCCGAGATGTATTTCAATATCGCGCAGTGCCATCGCCAGCTCGCCGAGGTTGAAAAGGCCCTGTTCTACTATCGTCTGTTCCTGAGCAAGAGCCCGACCTCGCCCCTGCGCCCCGAGGTCGAGAAGCACATCGCCGCCCTCGAGGCGGAGCGCCAGAAGACCACCAAGCCCAAGGGCAAGGTCACCATCATCACCGAACCGCCCGGCGCGACCATCCTGATCGACACGTTCGAGGGCGTGGGCGTGGGCGTCACGCCGAAGGTCCTCGAGGTCGAGGTCGGCACCCACATCCTGGTGTTGCGCCTCGAGAACTACAAGGACATCACCCACCAACTGGTCGTCGAGGCCGACAAGATGGTCGTGGTCCAGCACACCCTCGTGCAGGCCAGCGGCGCCGAACCCGTGAAGACCGAGGACGCCAAGAGCCTGCTGACCCAGGACGACACGAAGAAGCCCGGCCAGGTGAAGACGCCGGAGGTGCCCGGCACCCCGCCGCCGGTACCGTTCTACAGCCGCTGGTGGTTCTGGACGGGCGTGGGCGCCACGGTCGTGTTCGCCGCCGCCACCGGTTATTTCGGCATGCAGACCCTGTCCCTCAAGAAGGACTGGGATGACACCGGCGACCCCCAGAAGAAGAGCGACGGCGAGGACGCGCG
>PHBF01000227.1 GCA_002841905.1 Deltaproteobacteria bacterium HGW-Deltaproteobacteria-17 | reverse complement strand
TTCCGTGGACCCAAGGCCAAGTGAATAGGCGGCGATGAAGGTCGCCCCACTGCAGGTGACCGCCAACCCCGGATCCAGATGGTATCCCTCGACCGCCGTCGTTGTCAGCGCCGGCAGGGTGTTCCACTGCCCGCTGTCGACCCCGAGCTGGTACATGCGATAGGCGATGGGCGTCGCCGTCGTGTCGATGGCGTACAGGAACGGACCGCTGGGACACTCCGTGATCGCGTAGCGGGTCGCCCACACGTTGTATTCGAAGCTGGCGAAGCTGCCGGCGTCGTTCCACGGGTCCTCCGACAGGCGGCAGGTGCTGCCGACACACACCTCCGCCCCCGTGCAGGCCCTGGCGCAGGTGCCGCAATGAGCCGGATCGTTGGCCAGGTCGAAGCACTCGCCTGCGCAGTAGACGAGTCCGGGATCGCAGAAGGGACGGCATACGCTGATCGTTTCGCCTTCGCAGATCCAACCCTCTTCAGGGCTGCAGTCGGCCGCACAACCGTCCCCTGCCTCCTCGTTGCCATCATCGCAGGCCTCTCCCGGCTCGAGGTTGCCGTTGGCGCAGGTGGTCAGGCAGGCGGAGGTGTCGAAGGTGCAGTCCGCGGTGCAGGCCAGCACTCCGCCGTTGGTGAAGTTGAGCGACACACAGGAAGCACTGTTGAGGTTCTCACCGTCGCACTGCTCCTGATGGTCGGTCTCCACGGTGCCGTCGCCGCAGCGGTTGCCGCAGGCTGACAGGTCCAGAGTGCAGTCGGACAGGCAGCTCCCGTCGCCCAACTTGTTGTAATACCCCAGGTTTTCGCAGGTGACGCCCCCGAGCTCGGCTCCGTCACACTGCTCGCCCGGGTCGATCAGGCTGTCACCGCAGGAGTCCACGTGCTTCACCTCGGTCTCGCACGAGAACAGGAACACGAGACTGGACAGGATCGACAGGATTTTCATGATTCACTCCCTTCCTGGAATCCCAGGAGCCTCCTCGACAGTTCACTTCACGGGAACGGCGCCCTGGCACAGGCCATAGGTGCCGATGAGCACGCAGGACTCCGACATCGCGCACTGGGTCTGATCCTGGCAGACCTTGATGCACCGGCCATAGGTCTCCCCGGCGACGATCTCGCTGCAGACGTGGCCCCCGGCGCAATCCCAGGCGATCTTGCAGCGATCATTGGCCAGCTGGGGGCCGGCGGGAAGACACGAGGTCTCGTTGTTGAAGATCATGTAGCAGCCCAGCCCGCTGTCGCAGCCCCGGTTCTTGACGGGGTCGCAGCCGTCGCTCCGGAAGCACACGTCGATGAGGGCCGAGTCTTCGGTGTTGTAGCAGATCCCGCGGTCGGGGCAGCGGGGATGGGAGGTGACGTTGCAGTAGGGGACGCAGACCGACGGGGAGCCGGGCATGCCCTGGATGCAGACCCCGCCGTGGGGACAGCGGTTCTGGTCGCACAACCCGTAGAAGTTCCCCTCGGAGAAGAAGAAGTCCGCCAGGCAGGTGACCCCGTCGGACTCCGAGTAGACGCACTCCTGGTCCTGGTCGCAAGAGGGCGGCGAGTCGTAGTAGACGATGGCGGGGTTGCACTCCTGCCAGGCGCACTCGGGCTTCCCGAGGCATGACGCGAGGCTGCAGTCGGGCGGCATCATGTTGCACGCGGGCTCGCCCGGCTCGTCGAAGCTGACCAGCAGCGAGCACGCGCCGGAGCAGAATGCGGTGCATAGGACAATGGCAAACAGACCTGAACGCATGAAATGCCTCCTGTGAGCTGTATTACTATGCCCCGGATGCAGGGATTGTCAATTGTGGAGTGCCGTAAATGCCCGTCAACTCAAGGTTTCGGCGCCAACTGCAGGGTCAGCCGGTCCTGGGACAGCAGCACCTTGCCGGTGAAGGCCCGCTTGCCGAACCAGGAGGTCAGCAGGGACTCGAGGCTGATCGAAAGCCGTCGCTCCAGCAGGCCACGGCCCTGTTCGGAGAACAGCCAGCGCTTGAAGGCCACCAGGATCGTCAGCGCGTGGCTCCCGAGGCTCATCTTGACCGCGTCCTGGTAGGAGACGGTGATGCTGCGGACCGGGATCTCGATCTTCTTCCCGTCGAAGGTGGGGACAAACGAGGCCTGCAGCGCCAGGGTCTGGTGGAGGCGGATCCTGCGGGGGGCGGCGAACGGGATGGGAATCTCCACGTGCCCGGAGAACACCAGATCGAACGTCGCGGTCACGGCGAACACCGTGATCTTCGAGATCGTCACGTTCTCCAGGGAGAACATCGAGTTGAGGGAATGGCTGCGCCCGTACTCGGCGTTCATGGCTTCGTCGATGGCGCGGGCGTCCAGGGAGAGGGAGATGGTCTGGGCGCCAGCCGGCGCGGCCGTGACCAGGGACAGCAGGATCAGGAGGGAGCCGATGAATCGGTGCATGCTACACCCGCGCCGTGGGCCAGCGGAGGAACACGAACAACCCCACCGCGGCCAGAAACGCGAGCAGCATCCCCGTGCGTTGATCGTCGCCCACCGGCGTGCGCGGCATCGGATCGAGCTCGCGGATGGCCGCGGCCGCATGCTGATGAGACGGATTGCGGACCAGCGCCATGCGGTGCATCAGCAGCGCCGAGGGACGGTCCCCGGCGGCCTCCTCCTTGAGCCCGAGCAGGTAATACAGATCCGCCTCCACGAGGGGATCCTCGCGCGTGAGCAGGCACAGCCGGAGGTACTGCAGCGCCTGCGCCAGGTCGCGATCCTCCAGGGACTGCCGAGCCTTGAGCAGAAACGCCGGCGCCATGCGGTCCTTGCCCGGGATCTGCGGGGCGAACGCCAGGATCTGCCGGTAGGCGTCCACGGCGCCGTCGAGATCGCCGGACTTCGCCTGCTCCAAGGCCTGGGCGAACGCGATCTCGTGCTTCTTCATGCGGGCCAGATCCCACTGCCGGAACAACTGGCGGGCCAGCTCCTCCCCGACCGTGGTGCGGTCGTAGTCGCCGCGGGTGACCTCCTCGAGCTGCTGCTTGACGGCGTGGTAGGCCTGGGATCTCGCGGAGATGTACAGCACGGCCTGGGACTCCTGACCGCCGGCGGTCTTCACGGTGCCCACCTTGGCGCGGGTCGTCCCGGACGAGAGGTAGGTCACGATCGCCTCGCGGGCGGCCGTGCGAAGCTCCTCGTCCTCGTGGTTGGCCAGCGACAGGATCGGCCCGATGGCCTCGGCCACCTGGAAGGAGGCGTAGAGCTCCATGAGCTTCTTCTGCAGGTCCAGGGTGGCGCTCTGCAGGTTCAGCCGCGGATTGCCCGACGGCGTGCTCTGCAGCACGAAGCGGGCCCAGCGGCTGCGGAAGTAGGCGTCAGGCTGCTTCTCCCTGTCCGGGTTCTTCAGGGACTCCTCCAGGAACGCGGGCACCAGCAGCGGACCGAACTCGGCCAGCGCCGCGGTGATCTCCTCACGGAAGATCAGCGTGGGCTCGAAGAACGCCGCCTCGAACAGCACCGGCGGCGAGGCCAGATCCTTGAGCCGTCCCAGGCCGCGCAGCAGGCACCCCCGTTCGGCGAGATCGGCGAACAGTTGGTTCCGCGCCTCATCCTGGGCCGAGTAGGGGGCCCCCAGCAGCAGATCGGTCACCGGCGGCGGCGGCGGCGCGGACCGCACGCGGCGCGTGTCGGTCGTGGACAACTTCACCTTGGGTTCGAAGAAGGCCCCGTTGGGCGGCGGCAGCGCGGCCCCCCGCAGGGCCAGATACTCCCGGACGCGCTCCACGGCCGAGGAGCCCAGCGGCGCCAGGATCACGGCCCTGGCCTTCTCGGCGTCGACCTCCTCGGCGAGCTGGTTGCAGTACCGGGTCCGCTCGAAGGGATCCGCCTTCCACCAGGTCTCGCGGGTGAGCGTGGAGGTCGCGCGGACCTCGGCCTGCCCCGCCTCGGGCGGAGCGCCTGGATCCGCCACCGCCTCGGGCGGAGCGTTCTGGGAAGAAATGAAATGAATCACAAGAAACAGGCTGGTCCACATGCTGGCAGTTTCCCCGTCGGGGACCGGTGCGGGACCGGTCCGGGCACGACAACCTACCATGAAGCCGGTTGATTCTCCACCCACTGAATTAATTTCCATCCCAAATCAGCCGATCAATAGTAGCATGGCACCGCGATGACACCTGCCCTCGCCCACTCCGACCTCCTCAGAAAACTGCTGACCTGCGGTCTCCCGCCGCACGCCGATACCGAGCGCCTGCGTCTGACGGTCATCCTGAACCTCTCCTCCCTGGTGGGTGGCCTGTTTTTGATGATCTTCGCCATCCACAACCTGGTCGACGGGGACCTGGGACTGGGCCTGGGCGACGCCGTCACCTGCGGCATCATCCTGGCCTCCAACCTCCATCTGCGCCGCAGCGGGAACCACCGGCTGGTCTCCTGGGTCATCATCTCGGCCTCCTGCCTCTTCTTCCTGTTCGTGCTGTCCAGGGGTGAGGTGCAACAGGCCACCTACGTCTGGTCCCTGTCCGTCCCGGTCATCACGGTCAGCCTGCTGGGCCCAAAGACGGGGCTGCGGCTGGCCGCGCTGTACTGGATCCTGTTGCTCGCCTATTTCCTCTCCGCGCACCGGTTCGACGGCCTCACCCACTATCCCCGGTTCATTTTCGTGCGGGCCCTCTCCGTCTACGGACTGATCACGGCCATGGTCCTGTTCATGGAAAAGAGGCGCCAACGGGCCTTTCGAGAGCTGCAGGACAAGCGCGCCGAGCTGGCCGGGCAGATCCAGCGGCTGAAGCAGGAGGAGGAGGAGAAGGAGCTCCTGATCCAACGCCATCAGAGGAGCCTGGCCGAGGTCAAGACCCTCAAGGGTTTCCTGCCGATTTGTTCCTACTGCAAGAAGATCCGTGACGACGCCGGATACTGGAACGGACTCGAACAGTACCTCACCGCCCATACCGACGCGCGCGTGGAGATGGGGCTCTGTCCGGACTGCACCAAGGACAGGCAGTCATGAAGGAGCCGCGTCCGTCCCTCCCCCGTTGGCGCCGGCTGTTCTCCTCCGCCCTTCCCTCCGACGATGCCCGACGCTTCACCCCGATGACATTGGTCAACCTCACCCTGATCGGCGCGGGGGCCTGCTCCCTGCTGTTCGGCGCCCTGGCCTGGCTCCGCGGAGACCGCCTGCCGGCGATCCTGGACTTCTCGCTGACCTTCCTGCTGGCCATCATGTATGTCCGGCTGCAGCTCCGCAGGGACGTCGAGCGCACCGCGGCCCTGGCCACCGCGCTGGGCGGGCTGTTCTTCCTGGCCCTGGTGGCCCACGGCAGCGTGCTGGAGAGCGGCTTCGTCTGGATGCTCGCGTATCCCGTGATGGCCCTGATGGTGCTGGGGGCCCGGCAGGGCACCCTGGCCGCCGCCCTGGTGCTCGCCGGCGCCCTGGTCTGCTTCGGCCTGTCCCACGTCGTCGAATGGATCCCTGTCTACAGCTTCCCGGTGATCCTCCG
>PHBF01000226.1 GCA_002841905.1 Deltaproteobacteria bacterium HGW-Deltaproteobacteria-17 | reverse complement strand
TTCGTTGGGGCATTTGTCCACGCCCTTGCAGAGGTCGGCGTGCTTTTCGAGCTGGCCCTTTTCTGTGACCCAAGGATCACAGATCTTGTCCTTGTCGTTGTCGGGCTCGGGGCAGCCATCGTCGTCCTCGAAGCCGTCCACGTCCTCGGGATCGTCCGGGCATTTGTCGACCTTGTCGAACAGGCCGTCCTTGTCGTTGTCGAAGTCGGGGCAGCCATCCTCGTCCTCGAAGTTGTCCCGATCCTCGGCGACGTCCTTGAAGGCGTTCTCCTTGTCCTTGTCGAGGCCCGGGCACTGATCCTTCAGCCTGCAGATCGCGTTGTACTTCTCCTGCAGGTTTTTGTCGGCGACCCAGGCGTCACAAACGCCGTCCTTGTCGTTGTCGGGCTCGGGACAGCCGTCGGTGTCCTCGAAACCGTCCTTGTCCTCGGGATCGTCCGGACAGGCGTCCACGTTGTCGTAGATGCCGTCACCGTCGCGATCGAGCAACTTCACGGCCAGCTTGACCGGCTTCTTCACGTCGACCACCAGCCGCTTGGCGCACTTCTCGGGCGGGCTCTTCTCGATGGCCAGGCGGGCGTTGCGGTCGGCGATGTCGAGCAGCCGCTGGGCGTCGAAGTACTTGCCCTGGGACATCTCGTCACGGCTGAATTCGTAGTGCGTCGTGGCGATCGCCAGCTCCTTGGGAGCGCAGCGGTAGGCGCCGTTTTCGCGGGCGGTGCGGAGCAGTTTGGAGACCACGGTGGCCTTGCCCTCGAGCTGGGTGCCCGAGCAGGAGGCCAGCGCCTGGAGTCCGACCATCAGGAGGAGGAAACTGAGGTTGCGCATCACCGGTCCTCCGACGGGGTCTCATGGTCCAGAACGATCACGGGCTTCTTCCCCTTCTCCGTCTCGTCCTTCTTGTCTTTCTCATCCGATTCGCCGGTCGCGGGCTCATTCGGGTTCTCGGCGAGCTGGCCCGCCTTGATGTTCCTTTGCGCTTCCCGGCTCATTTTTTCGGACTTGCGTCCATAGTTGACGGCGTCCTGATAGTCGCCGTAGCCGGCCTTCTCCCGGGCCCTCTCCAGGTAACAGCGGGCACTCCAGTACTCATAGGGAGCGTGCTTCTCCGCCTTGACTTCGCTGGCGGCGGCGAACTCCTTGCTGGTCTTGATTCCCACCTGTCCCATGTATTCGACGGGGCCGCACGCGGACACCAGCCCGAACAAGGCAAACCAAATTGAGAAACAATGGATTTTCAGCATACCAGATCACCCATGCCCGAAAAGCGGAGCGCGTTCCATGGGCAGAAGAAAAATCGCTCAGGAAAATACCAGCAAAGAGCCAGATGATCAAGTATTTAGATGAAATTGGGTCGAGATGAGCCCCCAGAGCTCCTTCTCGACGATCTCCATTTTTTGCGCATCGTCATCTTTTTCATGATCATGGCCTAGCAAGTGCGTGATGCCATGGACCAGGAGGCGGGAAATTTCCTGGATCTCACCGGCTTCGCCGACCCGCTCATGGACCACATCCAATGAAATAACCACATCGCCCAGCACCAGCGGATGTCCATCGGGTTCTTGGCGGTGCGCGTCGATCTCGGCCGCGTCGGCGGCCGGAAAGGACAGCACGTCCGTGGGACGGTCCTTCTGCCGCCACTGGCGGTTCAGGTCGTGGATGAACGCGTTGTCGCAGAGGACGACGGAGAGCTCACTTCTTTCCAAGCCGAGGTGGGCCAGGATGTGGTTGGCTATCCTTTTTACCGTCGTTGTCCTGGACCTCAGAGACAACCGCGAAGGACGATGAGCTACGGCGAGTGACATTGGCTTTCTCCGGAACGGCGACGGAATAGGAGACGCGCTCGTGGTGGATGCTGCTGAGGGTGCTGATGAACGAATCGGCGATGGTGCGCATGTCGCGCAGCGTCAGTTCGCAGGCGTCGAGCTGGCCGTCGGTGAACTTGGTGTTGATGATGGATTGCACGGTCTCCTTGATCGTGTTCACGTCAAACTTTTTCTGATCTTTGGGGTCCTTCGACTGGCTCATGGCCGCCGCCTTGACCTTGCTGCGCACTGCGGCCTCGACAGCGTCGGCGAGCATCAGGATGCCTGCCTCGCGCGTCTGGGGTACCGGACCGGAGTACCGATAGACTTCTTCGGGCACTTCCTCGCCGGGTTGGGCCAGGCTCTGGGCGCGACGATAGAAATATTCGATCAGCGTGCTGCCGTGGTGGGAGGCGGCCACGGAGATGACCTTGGCCGGAATGCCTGCCTTCTCGAGGGTGTCCCGGGTCTCCTTGACGTGTCCCTTGATGATCAGCGCGCTCATCGACGGTTTGAGCTCGTCGTGGGGGTTCTTCTCTCCGGACTGGTTTTCGATGTAATACTTTGGCTGGCGGGTCTTGCCCACATCGTGATACATCGCCGCGACCTTGACCAGCAGGGGATTGGCGCCGACCTTCTTGGCCGCGGCGAACGCGAGTTCAGCGACCTGCTGGGAGTGCTGGAACGTGCCGATGGCCTTCTCGCGCAGCTCCTGCAGCAGGGGATGCTCCGTGTTGGCGAGCTCCAGGAGCTTGATGTCGGTGACGTAGCCTCCGACGTACTCCAGCACCGGAAGGAGGCCCGACAGCAGCACCGAGAGGATCAAACCGCCGAGCACGGCGATCACGCTCAGCCGGAGGGTCTCCCGGTCGACCAGGTTGCCGCCGACGAGCCGGTAGGTGAGCACCAGGAACAGGCCCGAGAGCGCGATGACCAGCCCGGACTTCCACAGCACGTTGCGGTGCTCGACGCGCGTCACCACGCCGGCGGCGGCCAGTCCGGTGACAAAATAGTAAATGGAAATCTGTACGGGCGCGCCGATGGTCCAGGTCGCGATGAAGCTCATGGCCACGGCGAAGAAGACGGCCAGGCGCGTGCCGATGAGAATCTTGACGAGCAGGGCGGCCCCGGCGGCCGGGAACAGCGCCGGGAACAGGATGGGATCGGGCTGCGGGACGATGCCGGTGGTCAGGGCCCAGCCCACCCGCACCAGCAGGAGGAACACGAGAAAGAGGGCCCCGCAGATGTAGAAATCGGAGGTCCGGCCGCGGGCGCCTCCGAACTTCAGCGTGGAGAACCAGATGGTCACCGCGAAGAACGCGGAGATCAGGATGAAATACCCGAACAGGCCCAGGAGGCGGGAGCCCAGACGGGGCAGCATGGTGTTGTAGATTTTCACCGTCTCGAGGGTGATGCGGGCGTCGGCCGGGAGCAGCACCTCGCCCTTTTGGATGATTTGGGGCTTGCGGACGATTTGGCGGCGGGCTTCCTTCTGACGCTCGGCGGTCAGATCCGGCCGCTCCCGCAGGTTCAGGGACACGGTGGAGGCCGGATCCTTCGGTTGGAGATGCGACTGGATCAAGGCCACGGCCACCTTGAGGAGGGCCCGGCGCCCGTCTTCATGGATGTTGTCGCGGTCGCCCAGCGCAAAGCGGGTCTCGATCTCGGACTGGAACAGCGTGGTCAGGCGCCGCAGGTCGAGGAGCTCCTTGTAGTCCGGTCCGATCCGGAGCACCGTGGGTGTGTTGTAGCTGTCGATTTCCTTGGGCTCGACGAGCAGTTCGATCCCGTTGGGATGCTTTTTGAGAAATGCGTCCACATCCGGGACCAGCAGCCGGTCCTTGAGGACGTTCGTGAACAGGGTCTGCAGCGCGGACTTGAATTTGGGGAACTCGAGCTCCTGCAGCACCCGGAAGGTGATCGGATCCAGGTCCACGCGGGCCAGCTGGTTGAACCGCTCGCGGACCAGATCATCCTGGTTGTGGAACACCGGGTCCTCGACGGCCCGGAAGGCATAGGTGATGTGGGTGCGCCACAGTTCGGTCCACCCGTTGAGGCGGACGCTGTAGACTGGCAGGACGCGGGCGGCGGCCTCGTCGGCCATCAACTCGAGCAACTCCCGGTCCGGCGTGAAGGTGAAGGACCGACGGGAGATCAGCGGCTTGCGCACCCGCTTCCCGACATCGGACGCCGACAGCCGCGGCGGGAACATGTCGGCCTCGGAGACGACCAGGAAGGTGACGAGCACATTGAAGAGAAAAAACCAGGCCAGGACAGGCCATTTGCCTGGGCGTTCCTCGGACAGGATCGCCAGCGCGGCGGTTTCCTGCGTGCTGCCGCTGCTGCGTGGAACGAGTTTGAGCGAATTCCTGTTCGACATGGACCTCCGTCGTGCCTCCCCATCGCGATGGACGGATGCACGATGCCTGGTGACCACCAATCAGGCCGGATGCTAACTGAAACACCGGAAAAAGGGTATGCTTTTTTCTCTTCGGGGAAGTCCTGCAACTCACCAGTTGATTAATCGATGATGTTCTGTTAGTTTGCGCGCCTGTACGGTTTTCCCGACCGGACCGGGCGACCTCGGCTTCTGCCGTGGAAATGCAGGTGTCAGCGGTCTTTTTCGGGATGACCGGGTTTCACAACGGGAGTCGTCAACGTGGCGAAAAAACATGTACTTTCCAAGGAAGAGATCCGAAAGCCTGATGAAATTTCCCTCATTCTGATCCGGGTGTGGGAATGGCTGAAGAAGTATTACAAGTACCTGCTCATGGGACTCACCACGATCGCCCTGATCGCGGTGGTGATCGCCGTGGTCATCTACTACCGGAACGCCAGGGACGCGCGCGCCTCCGCCGCCCTGTGGGAGGGCTACCAGAACTGGATGCGTCCGCTGGCCGCCGATGTCACCGAGGAGCAGGTCCTGCCCGGCCAGCGGAAGCCGGTGAAGGATCGCCGCGAGCTGCTGCAGACCACGTATGACATCTATTCCAAGGGTCTGCGCAACTGTGGCAACTCGGATGTCTGCACGCTGCTGCATCTCGTACGCGGACGCGTGTCTTTCGAGATGTCCCTGGTGATGACCGACCAGCGCGAGACCCACCTGAACAACGCGCTGGCCGATCTCTCCAAGGCCAAGAGCGTGAAGGGCTTCCTGAGATCCGTGGTCTACGACTCCATGGGTCAGGTCCAGGAGGAGCTCGGTCGCCTCGACGACGCGCTGGAGACCTACCGCCAGCTGGCCACCCAGGCCCAGGGATCGGTGTCCGGTCAGGCGATGATCCACCAGGCGCGCATCCTCGAGATGCAGGGCAAGAAGGATCAGGCCATCGCCCTGTACCAGGAAGTGGTCAAGAGCAAGACCACCGGGACGCTGGCCACCCAGGAAGCCAAGCTCCAGCAGATGATCGGCCTGTATCAGATGATGGCTTCGATGCCCCAGCAGGACGGCAACCAGGAGCAGCAGATGCAGATCATGCAGGCCCTGAACAATGCCCGTCTTCAACTGATCCGGCTGCAGGACAGCGCCTCCGTGGCCGATCCCGGTCACTATGCCAAGATGCGGCTGGCCTTCCTGGATCTGGGGATGGATCTGCACGCATCGGCTCCCAAGGAAGTGGTCCCGGCCGTCGAGGTCC
>PHBF01000225.1 GCA_002841905.1 Deltaproteobacteria bacterium HGW-Deltaproteobacteria-17 | reverse complement strand
GTTACGTCAAACTGGTGCTCGGACGCACCACGCTGTATGCCCGCCAGATCGGCGATCCACCACCGGTCTGGCCCCTGTCCGTCCCCATCCGTTGAATTCGTGAAAAATCACAGTTTCCCTTGCACATTTCAAATGAAACGGTTAGGAATGCGCCAACTTAACCTGGAGGATTTGCTCATGAAACTCTGGTCTTCTCTTCTCACCTGTCTTGTCCTGACCTTCTCGGTGTCCGCGCAGGCCGCGCAGGATCCCAAGCCCGTTCCGCCGCCGGCTGCCAAGCCCGCGCCCGCGCCCGCGCCTGCGCCCGTGGCAGCGCCCACCACCGACGCCACCCCGGCCGAAACACCTGCGGTCGTCGAGCCCCAGCCGCCCATGGAAGGCACCGTCACCACGCCGCCCCCGGCCGAGAACGTCCCCATCGCGGCCCCCCAGCCCGTCGAGACCACGCCCGTGGCCCCGGCGATCACGCCGGTCACGCCGCAGCTGGACCTGCCCGCGACCCCGGCCGACAGCGTCCTCCAGCTGGGCGCCGGCTGGAAGCTCAAGATCAACGGCTACGTCCACCTCAACACCTATTATGTCAGCGACGAGGTCTTCAGCATCGACTCCCCGGCCTACGTGATGTTGAGGAGCCCCGGCGCCTTCAATGAAAACAACAGCGGCCTTGCCTTCGGCGCCCGCGACACCCGCCTGCGCCTGCAGTTCTCCGGTCCCAAGGCCTGGAACTTCGATCCCTCCGCCCTGATCGAGGTGGACTTCTTCGGCAACCTGCCCAACTCCGGCACCTCCATCCGCCAGGGCCAGCTGCGCATGCGCCTGGCCTACGCCGAGATGAAGCAGGGCAACCTGGTCCTGCGTTTCGGCAACGACTGGATGGTCGCCGCCCCGCAGTTCATGACGACCTTCGACCCGTTCAACGGCTGGGCCCAGGGCAACCTCTGGATGCGCACTCCGCAGGCCAAGATGCTCTACAACAAGCCCTTCGGCGACGACTTCCGCCTCGAGACCGGCTTCATGGTCGGCCAGTCCCTTGGCGGCGACAATCCGAAGAGCACCCAGCTGCGCAACACCGGCATCGGCGAGGCCTCGCTGATTCCCCTGCTCCAGGCCCGCCTGGGCGCCGGCTTCCGCATCGGCGAGGACTCCGACTTCTCCACCCTGGGCCTCTCCGGCTCCTACCAGAAGCTCGACTTCCGCGGCTCCCCCACCATCAAGCAGGCCGAGTACGACGCGCTGGTGGCCCTCGGCCACGACAAGATGGATTCGTGGTTCGTCGCCATCGACGGCCAGCTCAACTACAAGCTCCACGGCATCAAGTTCCAGCTCACCGGTGAATACAGTTACGGCCAGGCCACCGGCATGTTCTGGGGCGGCATCCTGCAGAGCTACCAGTTCACGATGGCCGGCGATCCCAGCGCCATCGCCGACGTCACCCCCGTCAAGAGCATCGGCTACTTCGGCGACCTGAAGGTCACCTTCCCCTGCGGCTTCTGGACGTTCCTCGGCATGGGCCGCAGCGTCGTCGACGAGGACGACATCGTCGTGGCCAACTCCCCCGTGAAGAACACGTACTACTATGGCGGCGTCGCCCTCACCAAGGGCCCGATGACCTTCGGTCTCAGTGCCGGCTGGCTCTCCACCGAATACATCCAGGTCGAAGACGCCCAGAACGCGCTGCTCCTCCAGGGCTTCACCAGCATCACCTTCTGATCCGCCCCTCTCCCTCCCTTGCAGTAATTGCAAATTTAGCATAAATGCGAAATACCGATTGACATCGCTCCCGGACGGATTAGAAATGGCCGGCGGGGGTGAGGCATGAGTGAACTGAAAAAACTGTTCCTGCTGGTCGCGGCGTTTCTGGGCATCTGGTTCCTGCCGCTGGACTCCGGCCGTTTCGTGGGCGCGATCTACGAGAGCCTGGCCCTGGCGAGGTGGTATGCCCGCGAGCACGTGCTGCTGTGCCTGGTCCCGGCGTTCCTGATCGCCGGCGCCATCAGCGTGTTCGTCTCCTCGGCCGCGGTCATGAGGTATCTGGGCGCGGGCGCCAGGAAGCTGGTCGCCTACCCCATCGCGGCGGTCTCGGGCACCATCCTGGCGGTGTGCTCCTGCACGGTGCTGCCGCTGTTCGCCTCGATCTACAAGCGCGGGGCCGGCCTGGGACCGGCGACCTCGTTCCTCTATTCGGGGCCGGCGATCAACGTGCTGGCCATCGTGCTCACCGCGCGCGTGCTGGGCCCCAGACTGGGTCTGGCGCGGGCCGTCGGGGCCGTCGTCTTCGCCGTGGTCATCGGCGTGCTGATGGAGTTGATCTTCCGCAGGGAGGAGCAGGCGCGGCAGGCGACCGTGCTGCCGTCGGAGACGGAGACCCCCCGCCGACTGTGGCAGGACGTCGTCTTCGTCGCCTCCATGATCGGCTTCCTGGTGTTCGCCAACTGGGGCAGGCCGGCGGCCGACGAGACCGGGATCTGGGTCGCGGTCTTCCGGGCCAAGTGGATCCTCTCCGGCGTGTTCGCTGCGCTGACGGTGCTGTCGCTGGTCCTGTGGTTCCGCCGGGACGAGGTCCGGGACTGGGGCGAGAGCTCGTGGACCTTCGCCCTGCAGATCCTGCCGCTGCTGCTGGGTGGTGTGCTCGTGGCGGGCTTTTTGCTGGGCGGCCCCGGCGGCACGGACCGGGGCGTGATCCCGAACCACTGGATCGAGACCGCCGTGGGCGGCAACTCCATCCTGGCCAACCTGTTCGCCTCGGTCGCCGGCGCCTTCATGTACTTCGCGACGCTCACCGAGGTCCCCATCCTCAAGGGCCTGATGGACTCGGGCATGGGGGAAGGCCCGGCCCTGTCGCTGCTGCTGGCGGGTCCGGCCCTGTCGCTGCCCAGCATGCTCGTGATCCGCTCGGTCATGGGCACGAAGAAGACCGTGGTCTACGTGGCCCTGGTCATCGTGCTCTCCACGACGGCCGGCTTCCTGTACGGTTTGATCGCGTAGTCCCGCTTCACCCCATGGCGAATCGCCTCAGGAACACTCGATAACAGAGGTGGTCAGTGCTCCTGCAGCAGACGGGGCCAGAACCAGCGGAAGGCGGCCGCGCACAGGATGACGATGACGCCCAGGATCTGAACCGCGGCGGGCTCGCCGAGGTGTTCGGCCAGCGTCCCGGCGAGGAGGGAGCCGATGGGCAGGAAGCCGAAGAAGCCCAGGGCGTAGATGCTCATGACGCGGCCGCGCAGCGCGTCGGGAGACAGGGTCTGCAGCAGCGAGTTGCACAGGTTGAGGGTGATCAGCAGGAAGCCGCCCACGATGGCCATCAGCATCAGGGACAGGGGCTCCCACACGGCGAAGGTGAACCCCAGCAGCACCACGGGGAAGGCCAGCAGCGAGAGGATCAGCAGCCGACCCCGGTGCACCGTGCGCCCCACGGAGGCCACCCAGAGCGCCCCCACCAGGGCGCCGATGCCCCGCGAGGACTGCAGGTACCCGTTGGTGGTGGCGTCGCCGCCGAGCACGTGCACGGCCCAGGCAGGAACCAGCGTCAGGAAGGACATGCCGAAGACGCCCAGGACGATGGTGATCAGCACCAGGCTGCGCACGCTGGGCTCCCGGGCCACGAACCGGAGCCCGTGCAGCATCTCGACCCGGGCGGATTGGCCCGGCGGCGCCTTGTCCAGTTGTCGCGGGCGGATCCGCACCAGCGCGGCGATCACGGCGAGGAAGGAGACGGCATTGATCGCGAAGCACCAGGCCGGCCCGGCCAGCGCATAGACGATGCCGGCCACGGCGGGTCCGGCGGCGGTGGCGGCGTTGAACATCGTCGAGTTCAGGGCGATGGCGTTGGTCAGATCCTCGCGCTCGACCATCTCCAGCACGAAGGACTGTCGCGCTGGCGCGTCGAAGGCGTTGGCCACCCCCAGCAGGACGGCCAGGCAGAGGATGTGCCAGGGCTCCACGACGCCCAGGAAGGTCAGCGTCGCCAGAACAGCGGCGCCTGCCATCATGACCGATTGCGTGGCGATCAGGAGGTTCCGGCGCGAGACCCGATCGGCCACCACGCCGCCGTAAAGCATCAGGAACCAGGACGGGATCCCGGCCGCGAAGGCGACGTATCCCAGATAGGCCGGGGAGCGGGTCAGTTCGAAGACCAGAAATCCCTGGGCGGTCCCCTGCATCCAGGAGCCCATCAGCGAGACGAGCTGGCCGGTGAACCACAGCCGGTAGTTTCTGTATTTGAAGGCCGCAAACGTCATGCGAAAGCGGGCAGCCCAAGGGCCCGGCATGGAATCGGTGGGCATGGAGAATCGCGCGCCCCTTTTCCGCGCCGGGGTGGATAATACCCGGGAAACCTCGCGGGTCAATGCTGCCCTGGATGGTCCATCGAACCTGACAGCGGTGTTCAGTAGGCCTTGCGGCCCATGAAGTTGCCGGGCGGGTTGTAGTTGCAGATGACGATCAGGCTGCCCTTGCAGGTGACCCTGGCACAGCCGATTTCCGTGGTCTCGCGCCAGACCATCTGGGTGTAGTGCCCGGACCGGTACCAGTTGGAGCCGTCCAGGGGCGCGCCGGAGTAGTACTTCTTCTCACCCTCCCAGGATTTGGCCGCGTCCACCATGGTGAAGTACTCGGCCGATCCCATGAACAGGTTCTCCCCATACCCCGAGCCCCGGGAGTGCTCCATCACGCAGCCCTTGTCGACGAGCTTCCGCCCCCAGGCCGCTGCCACCCCCTGGAGCTTGCCCGACCAGACCAGCGGCGCGACCTTCACCTCGGCCCGCACCCGGTTGTGGTGATCCAGCAGCGCCTGCTCCTCGGAGGACAGGCCGCCTGAGCCGGTCGCAACCGGCGTGGGCTCGACCCGCGCGACCTCCCCGGAGGGTGGGGGCGCCGGGCTCTCCGCATCCGCGTCCACCGGGGGCGCTCCTTTGACGGTCTCCCCCGAGGACACGTCCCCCGGACCCGCGGCCGGCGTGGTCGGGCCGGCCGGCGTCGTATCGGCGCAGGCCGCCAGCAGCGACAGCAGGAAGAGCAGGAAGACCCCAGGGAGGGGATGGTTGAGAGAAGAGATTTTCATGCCGGTCTGGCCTCCGACGAACACTATCCCCGAGGGCCCGACCGCTGTCAAGGTGCGGTGCCCCCGGGCGGGGGCGGCCCAGCGGCTCCGACGGCGGCGGCACGCCGCCCGGCGCGGACTCACCACCCGTCGAGGACACACTGCAGCGAGTAAGGCTCCGTCATGGACAAAGGGATGTCCTCGGGGGCGTCCCCGACGCGGTTTCCGTCCGCCGAGCCGGTGACGTTCTCGAACCGGTAGGTCCAGCAGTACCGCAGGTTCGGGTGGTCCTCGGAGTAGGTCACGAGGTTGTCGACCAGAATGACATGATCAAAATCGCCGAAGGCCACGAAGTACCCCAGGAACTGGTTGCGGCGCACGTCCGCCTGCGAGCTCCGGTACATGTA
>PHBF01000224.1:5481-7238 GCA_002841905.1 Deltaproteobacteria bacterium HGW-Deltaproteobacteria-17 | reverse complement strand
ATCCAGATGTGTTTGTGGAAGACCTGCCACGTCGCCTGGCAGTTCGAGGCCAATGTCCTTTGGAAGTTCGCCAGCCCGGCCGACGACCCGATCTTTGACCCGGCCTATCTCAAGACCGTGGTCTTCTGGCTCTCCATGGGCCTGGCCTTCCAGTTCTGAACCCGGGGATGCAAGGTCAGGGAGCCGTCACCACCACCGGCAAAGAGGAGTTGATGATGGCGCCGTTGCCGAGCTGGCCGGCGGCGTTCTGGCCCCAGCAGCGCAGGCCGCCCTCGTGCAGCGAGCGGGCGCAGGTGAACCCGCCCCCGGCCGCGACGAGCCCCATGCCGTTCAACCCCGACACGGCGACCGGGACGCTGGAGTTGGCCGTGGTGCCGTTGCCGAGCTGGCCGTACAGGTTAAAGCCCCAGCACTTCACCGTCCCGTCGGTCAGCGCGGCGCAGGCATGGGAGCCGCCCACGGAGAGCGAGACCGCGCCGGCCAGGTTGCTCACCTGCACGCGCTGGTTGGCGTTGGTGGTGGTGCCGTTGCCGAGCTGGCCGAAGTTGTTCCGCCCCCAGCACCACACCGCCCCCGTGGAGTCGCGGATGCACGTGGAGCGGCTCCCCGCGCGGAGCTCGGCGACATTGGGGAGGTTGAGGACACCCACGGGGGTGAACCGCTCGGTGAAGGTTCCGTCACCGAGCTGGCCCTCGAGGTTGCCTCCCCAGCACTTCACGGATCCATAGGGGGAGGTGAGCACGCAGACATGCTGCTCACCGGCGGTGATGGACACGACACCGGTGAGATTTTGGACCGTCACCGGGGAGGTCGACGGGTTCTGGGTGTTGTTTCCGAGCTGGCCGTAGTCGTTGATCCCCCAGCAGCGGGCCGTGCCGTCGGAGAGGGCCGCGCACGTGAAGTATTCGCTGGCCGCCACCGCGGCGACCCCCGAGGACAGCCCGGTCACGCCCACGGGGGTGTTGGTGTCGGTGGTGGAGCCGTTGCCGAGCTGGCCTTCCACGTTGCTCCCCCAGCATTCCAGGGCGCCGTTGGTGCGGACGCCGCAGGAGTGTCCCGAACCGGCTGAGACGGAGAGGTAGGTCGCCGATCCCGCGGAAGGGACGGGATGGGAGCGGTTGTCGGTGGTCCCGTCCCCCAGCGCACCCGCGGCGTTGGAGCCCCAGCAGCGGGCGGTCCCGTCCTCCAGCAGGGCACAGATGTGGAAGAAACCGCCCTCCAGAGCGGCGATCCGGACACAGCCGGCTTCGTCGAAGCCGCAGGCGCCCGAGCAGACGAGCTGGCCGCCGAAGAGATAGTCCCGGCTGAGGCACGTCTCGTTGTCGAGGTTGTCCCCGTCGCATTGCTCGTAGGTGTTTTGGACGAGGAAGTCCCCACAACGTCCACCGCAGCCGGTCGTGTCGAACTGGCATCCGTCGTCACACGCCAGCGGTCCGGGGTAGAAGCCCAGGGACACGCAGGTCTGACCCGCCAGGGCGATGCCATCGCATGCCTCGTAGCCGGCCTGGACCGTGGCATCCCCGCAGAAGCCCGAACAATTATCGGTGGAGAGGGTGCACTCAGACGTGCACGACAGTTCCCCTTCGTGGAAGCCCTCCGAGGCGCAGGTGCTCGTTCCGAAGTCCGATCCGTCGCACGCCTCGTCGCCGACACGGAGCCCGTCCTGGCAGATCTCGCTGCAGACGGAGGGGCTCGAGTCCAGGCAGGACCACCCCGTCTCGACGCCGCAGGTGTCCGAGCAGCCGTCCCCGGGGGTC
>PHBF01000224.1:0-5458 GCA_002841905.1 Deltaproteobacteria bacterium HGW-Deltaproteobacteria-17 | reverse complement strand
CGGAGACGTCAAACCGGCAGTCGCCGCCGCAGGAGAGGCTCCCGCCGGCGTAGCCGAGCGTCTGGCAGGTGGTGTCCCCCATGGAGGTGGCGTCGCACTGCTCCTCGAACTCCGGGTCGATGACGCCGTCCCCACATTTGGGGCCGCATTCGTCGGTGTCGTATTGGCACTGGTCCGAGCACCGGAGGGTCCCCAGCAGGTTGTAGTACCCGAGGGATGCGCAGGAGGCGCCCTGCAGTTCACCGCCATCACACTGCTCCCCGGGATCGACGAAGTTGTCGCCGCAGCTGCGGTTGACCTTCACGCCGTCATCACAGCCGGGAAAAAGAAGAAAAGAAAGAAGAGTCACGATTGAAAGGGATTTCATGGGAACGCTCCTGTGGACAGGCCAAATCTCATGGAAGGATGTTTGTTAGTATAGTCTGCTTTCGGGAGAGAACAATAGCAATTCTTTCGGAGCCACTTCCCGGCACCAGTGGATTTCCCCGGAGAAATGACTTATAAGGGCGATGTGGCATAACGAGGAGGATGGTCATGAAGTGTCCCTACAATGAAATCGACCTGGTCAAGGAAGTCTATGAAGCCGACGTCGAGATCGACAAGTGCCCGAAGTGCCGGGGCATCTGGCTCGACGCGGGCGAGCTCGAGAAGATCCAGCAGACACAGGAGATCGACTATTCTTCGCGCCTCAAAGCGGCGATCAACGCCGACGCCGCGAAGTTCAATCACGGGCGCCAGCTCGACGAGGCGTCCCTGACTTGTCCGTCCTGCGCAGCGACCATGGAGAAGCAGGAGCACGGCTTCAACAAGTGGATCGTGATCGACTTCTGCCCACAGTGCCGGGGCATCTGGCTCGACGAGGGCGAGCTGGAGGCGTTGGAGATTTATTACGAGCAGGAGCACCAGTTGCACCCGGAGATGACCCGGCTCCAGTTGCTGCTGGCCGGCTTCTACCGCTACTACCACAGGGCCTGAGGCCTAATCCACACAGACGGCGTCTCCGTTTGCGTCCTCCTGGCACAGCCCGGTCTCATAGCACCATTGTCGCCCGGTCCAGTAGCCGTTTTCACAGATGACAAAGCCGTCGTCGTGGCAACGGGTCTTTCCATCCACGCAGGGCTCCGGGAGGTAGGCGCAGGCCGGCTCGCCGATCTCGCCGCGTGGAACGCAGGCCGGCGTGGTCCCTGAACAGGTGGCCTGATAGACCGGTCCTTCAACCGTGCACAGGAAGACGCGGTCCCCGTCGCAGGTGGAATACAGGCCGGTCGGGCAGGTGACGGCGGGGTCGGTGCACCACGCGCCCCCGGAGATGGCATGGCTGCCTTCGACGCAGACCATGCCCAGGTCGGCGCAGTCCCTCCGTGCCCAGAGATCCGTCCCGAAGGGCTCGTCCCGGTAGTTCTCGTCCGAGCAGGCCATGATCACGGTGCCGTCACACCGATCCTCCCCGACGAAGTCACACTCCCGATAGCCGCCGCAGCCACTCAGTGGAAGAAGAAATGCGAGGATGAACAGTCGATGCATGACGTGATTCCCTTTCGGTTGCATGTCGGCACGTTCCTCCGGAGAAGGCTCCGGAGGGCTTTCATGATCGAAAGCAATCAGCAATTTCCGTACCAACCATGGAATTTTCCGATCGAATCATGATCGATGGGAAAATCAGTTGGGACCAGATGGTCTCAAGAGGGGACGTCGTGAACGCCCGGTCACGATCGGGGTGGCGCGTTCACGCCAGCAGGGCCCGGTGGACCGGTCATCAGTCGATGGGGAACCAGGCGCATAGGCGCTGCGGAATCGCGAAGTTGCTTCCATAGGTGGTGGTGGGGAAGTCGCGGATCGTGATCACGGGCGCGAAGGTGCCGTTTCCGTTGCCCAGGTAGAGCACCGTGCGGGAGGGGGCCGCCCAGGCGCTCTGGTAGTTCCATCCCAGGATGACGTCCTGGTGGCCGTCGAAGTTGAAGTCGAAGTTCTGGGCGGATCCGGAGACACCTGGGGCATCGGAGTCGTTCTCGTTGGCCGGGTTGATGTCGATGGCTTCAAAGCAGGCGGCGAAGTTGAACCCGAAGACACCGCCGTTGATCTGTCCAGGATAGAACCAGCCCGATCCAGGGTCGCCGTCGTCGTCGAAGCCCATGATGATGTCCCCGATGCTGTCGTCGTTGAAGTCGCCGAACACGATGGAGTTGGCAGGAGAGCTGCCGCACGCACCCGAGTTGTGGCTGAAATAGGAGGTCGTCGGCACGGAGAACGTCCCGTCTCCGGCGCCGTTGAGAATGTACACGGGCATGGCCACGTCGCCGCCGTTGGCCATCGTGGTGATGGCCAGATCGCGGAAGCCGTCGCCGTTGAAGTCCACGGCGTCGCGGGCCAGGCTCACGTTCCACTGGTTGTTCACCAGCGGGGTGATGTCGGCGGCCTGCCGGCGGATGAACAGGCAGCCGTTGGGGTTGGCCGGATCAGTTGTGGTGGCGCAGTGGGCCGTGCGCACGGTGCCCGTGTTCTCCAGGTAGTAGAGGATGCCCTGGGTGATGTTGGCGGGCTTCACCACGGCAAGCTGGATGAGATCAATGCGGTGGTCGTTGTTGAGATCGGCGATGAGGCTGCCGAGGCTGACGTTGAGGGCGCTGTCCACCAGCCGCTGCTCGAAGGTGGTGGAGCTGCCCTGGGTGATGTCGTTGGAGCGGTAGAAATACCACAGGTCCAGGGGATTGCTGGCATTGGCGGTGTCGGCGTCGCCCACGGCGAGGAAGTCGACCGAGCCGTTGTTGTCGAAGTCGCTCACGTAGAACGCGACGTAGCGGTAGTTGATGTTCGCCGGACAGTTGTGGGGCGCGTCGGCAGTGCAGCCGAAGGACTCGCCGATCTCCACAGGATTCTGGAAGGATCCGTCCCGGTTCGAGAGCATCAGATCAATGGTGCCGTTGTCGTTGCGGTGCAGGATGTACTCGGGATAGGGGTCCATGGGATAGGGATCCTCGGGATCGGGCACGCCGTCACGGTCGGAGTCGGCGGCGTCCGGGTTCGAGATCGTGCAGTCGTCACCGTAGTTCTCCTCTTCATAGTTGCGGATGCCGTCGCCGTCGTTGTCGTCGTTGCCGTCGCAGAAGCCGTCGCCGTTGGAGTCGACCCAGCCGTTGGGGTTGCCCGGACAGTCGTCATCGAGCTCGTCGCAGTGGCCGTCGGCGTCGGCGTCGGTCCACTGGTTGATGTCATCGGGGCATTTGTCGTCGCCCTGATCGCAGTGGCCGTCGCCGTCGGCGTCGGTCCATCCCCCGCCGTCCGCCGGGCAGGCGTCGTCGACCTCGTCACAGTGGCCGTCGGCGTCGGCGTCGGTCCACTGGTTGATGTCGTTGGGGCACGCGTCGAGATGGTCGGGCACCCCGTCGCCGTCGGAGTCGGTCTCGTCGACGTCGCCGTCCACGTTGTTCTGGTTGTTGGCATCGTTGTTGGCGTCGACGCCTGCGTCGGTGTTGTGCTTGGTGCCCGAGGGCGTGCAGCAGAACAGAAGCCCGCATGAAAAGAGAGTGAAGATGAGGGGGATCAGGTGCTTCCGCATGGGGGCCTCCTTGGGGATGAAACACTATACACCCGGGGACCCTGTTTGAAAATCCTGTTTTCATGAGGGTTCATCAGGCCCTTCCGGTGGTTTTCAGACGGATACCATGCCCGGAGTTGGCTTGACATGTTGTGCAGCTGCTGGTTACCTTCTCAACCGGAGGCGGACCCTTGGGTGACGACAAGCGCAGCGACACCACTTGCACCACGACCCCGGAAAACAACACGACCCCGGGACGTTCTGTACCCGTGGATCTGGTGACCCGTTTCGGCGTGGATGCCTGCGAGGCGGGCCAGACCACGGCCGAGGATCCAGGCCGCTATGTGTATGCCGATGGGAACCGCGAAAACGCCGAGATCGGTCGCGGGGGCATCGGTCGCGTTTTGCTGGCCTTCGACCGCCATCTCCGCCGCGAGGTGGCGATCAAGGAGCTTCACGACGACGTGGTCGACGAAACACAGATCGCCCGGTTCCTGCGTGAGGCCCGCGTCACCGGCCAGCTCGAGCATCCCGGCGTGGTGCCTGTCTATGAACTGGGGCATCGAGAAGACGGGCAGATTTACTATGGAATGCGGCTCGTGCGTGGACGTACGCTGCGGGCGGCACTGAAGGCCTGTGACGGCATCGACGCCCGGCTTGCCCTGCTTCCCCATTTCGTTGCCCTCTGCCAGACGATCGCCTATGCCCACAGCCGCGGCATCGTCCACCGGGACATCAAGCCCGACAACGTGATGATCGGGGAGTTCGGCGAGACCATCCTGCTGGATTGGGGACTGGCGGGGAGCCGCGATTCCGGGCCGGTGGATGTGAAGGATAATCATCACGGCAAAGGAAGCACACCCGTCTTCGAGGGCGGCGCCTCGGTCATCGGCGAGGATCTGACGCAGGTCGGAGACTTCATCGGGACACCTGCCTACGCAAGTCCCGAGCAAATCATGGGGGATCAGGAGGAGCTCACCGGAGGGGCCGATATCTGGTCCCTGGGGGCCGTCCTCTATGAACTGGTCTCTGGAAGGCCCCCCTTCGTGGCCTCCTCGGTGCACGTGCTCATCGAGCAGGTCCTCGAGGCCCCCGTGATCCCGCCCTGCCAGCTCGATCCACAGATACCGGCAGCCTTGTCTTCTGTGTGTGTCAAGGCCCTCGATCGCGACCCAGCCGCCCGCTATGCGGATGCCCGCGATCTGGCCGGCGAGATCGAGGCGTTTCGCGCCGGTCGCAGGGTGCTGGCCCATGAGTACACCCCATGGGAGCACCTCGTGCGCTTCGCCGTCCGGAAGAAGGGGCTGCTCGCGGCCATCTCCGGAGTGCTGGTGGTGGTGGTGGCCGCGCTGGTACTGGTGAGCCTGTCGCTTCGCGCCGAGAAGGTCTCCCGGGAGGAGGCCCAGGCCGCTTCGGCGCAGGCCCAGGCCGCATCGGCGCAGGCCCAGGCCGCATCGGCGAGGGCTGAAGCGGCCCGCTTCGAGGAGCGTCGGGAGCGCCTTCGGGCGGGACTTCACTTCGCCCAGGGGGCTGCGGAGAAGGCCGGGCGGCTCCTGGCGGAGCGACGGCTGCTCTCTGCACGGATCTATGCCGCCGCGGCGCTGGTGCACAATCCTGCCTATCCGGCAAGCCCGTTGGCGGATGACCGCTTTGCGGCCGGAGATCCCGCCGCTGCCGGGCTGGTTCACGCTCGAACGCTGGGCCAAGGGCGATCGCGAGCCGGGCGCACCGGCGCGCTGGCAACGCGCCGAAATCGACGCGAGCCGGCTCGACCATCCGATCCTGCTGCGGCCGGTCTCGGGTCTGCGCGCGGTGCTGCTGCCGGTGCCGTTCGGCTTCGACGCCGAGATCCTCGACGCGCACTGGGGCTCGGCCCAGGTCCGCGGACGCGCGCGCAAGTCCGGCGACCCGCCCGGCCGGATC
>PHBF01000223.1 GCA_002841905.1 Deltaproteobacteria bacterium HGW-Deltaproteobacteria-17 | reverse complement strand
CCAGAGGCGGGCGCGGGCAGCAGGCGCGCCTCGAGCAGCTCAGGGAGCGACGGCGTCAGCCGGTTCCAAAGCCTGGTGGCCACGCAACCGGCGAGCCAGCGGCCAAAGAAGCGCGCCACGGCGGTCTCACCTTCGGGGCAGGTCGCCTCGATGCGGGCCAGTTTCCAGGGGATGCCCTCGAGCGAGAAGGAAAAATCCGCCTGCACGGGGGGGATCTTCGGCGTGGGCAGGAGCCGTCGAAGGGTCATGTCCTGGAGCTCGCGGAACAGCCCGGTCACCGTCTTGGTGTGAAGCAGGTGCGCGTTCGTCCCGGGGATGTAATAATAGCCGCCTTCGCGCCGGATGCGGTAGCGCCGATCGCCGTCGGCGGTGACGACGGTGACGGAGAGCTCCTCGGCCAGGGAAGGATCGAGGGTCAGGACCCTCCGGGAGACGAGGTTCTCGGCGGCAGGAAACAGTTGCTCCACGGGAAAGTTCGGCAGAAGGAACCGGTCCTCCCCGCTCTCCACGATCGCGTCAGCGCCGGCGGCGTGCCACACCAGCGTGCGGCTCGCCTCCGGGGTGGTCACCACCAGGCGTCCGACGAGCCGGAAGTCGGGAGGGATCCGTCGCACCGGGAGGCCCCGTGCCCCCTTGAGGCGGTCCAGCAGCGAGAGCACCTGCGTGGGATCCGCCGGAGCGCGGTCCCAGGTGGGGTTCTCCACCACCCAGCTCTGCTTCTCGGAGGTCAGACGGGTGCTGGATTGGGGCCACTCCAGCGCGCGGATCTGATCGGCGTTGCGGAACACGTTGCGCGGCACCGAGGGGGATGTGGTGCGCCAGAAGAAATAGAGGGCACCCACGACCAGCACGGCCCCATAGAGGATCGCGCGGGTCCAGGTGAAGGCCTTCGGGACCGGCAGGCTCGAAGACAGTCTGAGGTCCGCCTCGGAGGGTCTGGAGGGGATCTCTTCCTCGACGGGAGTGGGAGTTTTTTCTTCGTTCATGCTCGGCGCCTTCTGGCCACCCACAGACCTACCGCGAGCGCGAACAGCGGCCACAGCAGCAGGGCGAACGTTTGAATCCTGGCCACCTGACTCTGCGGCAGCACAAGCTTGTGATGTTCCATCTCGAAGATGGGCATGGTTTCGTCGGCCGGCTCGGCGGCGGCCCATCGCAATTGGGCCAGCAGCCAGTTCATCGACGCGTCGGAACTCTGTCCGCCGGCGGCCAGATGATCGTTGGAGAAGGCCTCCGAGAAGCCCAGCACCAGGATCCTCGCGGCGCAGTCCTGTCCGGATCTGGCTGCGAGCACCGCGGCTCCTTCCTCCAGCACACGCCCGGTGCGGCGCTCGACGTGTCGGGCGCGATCGGAGGTGCTGAGCAGGGTCACGGCGGAGCGGTTTGCTTCGATGATCAGGGGCCGGGTCAGGAGCAGTCGTCCGTTGCGGCCGGGCCAGGAAACAAGGAAGCGGCCCGGCTCTCCGGCGCGCAACTGATTCACCGGATCTTCCGCGACGGCGTCGGAGAAGCCCAGATGGCACTCCTGAAGGGGGCGTTTCCACGACGCGGGCAGTTGATTGTATTCGTGGGTCGCCAGCACCAGACCGGTGCGGCCCTCCCGCAGAGCGGCGGCGAGGTTCTCCTCCTCGGCAGACATCAGTTCCGTCAGGGGATCGGCGGAGAAGAGCAGCCGGCAGTTGGTGGGAACCGGGGAGAGCAGATCGATCTCCCGCGTGGAGATGCCGGAGAACTGCAGTCCGGCCGCCAGGCGTGCCAGACCGCCGGCGCTGGTGTCGGTGATCTGGCGTTCCTGGTGGCCGCGGGTGAAGCACCAGGAGGTGTCATCGGGGCGCTGCAGGCGGGCCAGCCCCCGGGCGAGCGCGGACTGCAGCGCCACACCATGGAAGACGACGCCGTCCTCTCGGACGTCCATCACGAAGAGATCGGACAGGCGGATCACATGGTGGCGGACGGCGGTGGCGGCCACCAGGCGTCCCTCGAGGATGCCGGTGGAGTCGGCCTCCATGGTCGCGAGGTTCAGCCCGAAGCGGGCCGCCAGCGCGGCGGCGCGAGGTCCCGAGGAGGCCGCCTGGATGCGCTCCCAGCGCAGCAGCGGGCTCCTGCGGCAGATGCGCTCCAGGTGCACCTCGAGCTCGGGCACTGGAGAGAAGGGAGCTGCGGCCGAGGGGCTGCCGGTGAACAGGTACAGCGTGACGGGCTCGGTGGTCTCCCGGATGCGCTGCTCGAGGCGGGGGTCGAGATCGGGCCGTCCGGTCACGTCCCAGGTCCAGCCCAGGCGGAAGACCAGCGCAAAGAGCAGCGCCGCCAGAAGGGTCCACGCGCCCAGGTCGACCGCGTTCCAGGGGCTCCTCCTGCGCAGCCCCGCTCCGAGCACACGCCCCGCTCCGGCGACACCGGCGATCATCAGCGTGAACAGCAGGGTCATGTCCCGCAGGTGGACGAAGCCACGCGAGAGACGCTCGAGCACGTCGAAGAAGTTGAAGGCGTCGAGCAGGCGCACGAGGCTCGGATCCCGCACGATGCCGAACGCGGGGCTGGTCATGATCTTGACGAGCACGAACGCGAACAGCACCACGAACGTGAGCATGCCTGAGAGACGTGTGTCAGCGGTCAGCGAGGAGAAGAAAAGGCCCAGGGCCAGCCCTGCGCCGCCCACGAGCACCACCCCGGCGTAGCCCGTGAGGACGGGGCCGGCCGGCACCAACACGTCCGGCGGCAGGATGATCCAAAAGAACACAAGGAGCGGCAGCGTGGCGACCCACAGCAGCGTCCAGGTCGTCAGCATCGCGAGGTATTTGCCCAGGACGATCCCCTGGGGCGTGAGCACGGAGGCGCGCAGGGCATCGAGCGTGTTCTGGGCGCGCTCCCGGGAGATGGCGTTGTGCGAGAGCTCCACGACCACCAGGATCAGCATCGGCCAGAACCAGAACGGACCTCCGAAGAACGGGGCCAGCAGCGGACCGGGCGGGGACAGGGGATGCTGCCGCAGCGCGAGGGTGACCGCCAGCACGATGCCCTGGTAGAAGAGGAACAGCGCGGCGATGAAGTAGAACGAAGGCGTCTTCCAGGTGTGCCGCAGTTCATGCCAGGCCAGCGTGAGGGCATGTCTCATGAGACCCCACCCGCGGTGGATTCCACCAGGGAGTCGGACTCCCCAGCCGTCCCCGTCAGATCCAGGAAGAATTCGAGCAGTGGACCGGGTGCGGGACCGTCGTGCAGCACACGGCCGTGATGCAGCACCAGGAAGCGTCCGGCGATGCGCGCCAGCTCGTCGAGACCATGGGAGGACACGATCACGGCGCTCTTCCGGGCCGCAGCCGCGATGATCTCCCGCAGGGTCACCTGTTGACGAGGGTCCAGCCCGAAGGAGGGCTCGTCGAGCAGGATGAGATCGGGCTCGCCGCACAAGGCCCAGGCCAGGGCCACCCGCTGCCGCATGCCCGTCGACAGCGTCCCGTTGAAGCGGTGCGCGAAGTCCCCCGCCTGGCAGAGGGTGACGAGCCGCTCCACCTCGGCGGCGCGGCGTTTCCCGGAAAAGCCGCACAGTCGGGCGCGGAGGTCCAGCGTCTCGGTCACGCGCTGATCCGGGGGCAGTCCGGTGGGCATGAAGCCGAGCCGGCGGGCCAATCGCTGCGGCTCCGGATAGAGGTCCACACCGGAGATGCGCACGCGTCCCCGGTCGGGCAGCAGCAGGCCCGCGAGGATGCGCAGGCAGGTCGTCTTGCCGGCTCCGTTCTCTCCCAGCAGTCCCAGGGTCTCCCCCGCCTCCAGCTGGAACGACACCTCATCCAGGGCCTGGATCCTTCCGTAGTTGAGGCTCACGCCCTGCAGGTCGACCAGCTTCATGGGGCCGAGACTCCGGTGTCGCCCGCCAGCGCCTTCTGCCATATCATGCGCACGGTGGGGTCGTCCTCCTTGGAGAGCAGCTCCTTCATGCGGGCCCGGCCGGCGTCGCCGCGGACCGCCAGCAGTCCGGCCTTCTCGCGGACGGTGGCGGTCGCGTGCGTCAGGCATTTCTCCTCCTGGGCCGGCGTCAGCGTCTCCGAGGGGACCTCGATCAGGTACCCCAGCAGGCGCACAATCTCGTCGCTCTGCTGCTGGGCCAGGGCGGCGTCGAGCCGCTTCTCGACGTGGCTGCGGGCGTCGTCGAAGGCCTGCGCAGCGGCGATCAGCCTCTCCTGCGGCGCGTCGAGCTTCTTGAGCCAGTTCACCATGTCCACGCGGGCCGCGAGCACGTCCGGATCAATCTTCAGCAGTTTTTCAAGCTGGGCCACGGCCTCCCGCAGTTTTCCGCTCTCGGCGAGCACCAGCGCCAGGTTCTGGTGAGCGAACGGGTCATCGGGCCGCAGGGCGATGACGCGCTCCCACATGGAGACGCTCTCGTCGAAGCGGCGCAGGTGAAACAACGCCTCGGCCTGTCCCGAGAACAACTGGGAGCGCGCCTCCGCGGTCAGGGAGGTCTCCTGGCTCATCTCCTCGTACAGTTTCAGCGCCTCCTCGTGCTTGCCGTCGAGCAGCGCGGTCTCGGCCCGCTTGAGCTTGATCTTGGGCAGCAGCCGCTGGCCCGCCCGGGAGCCGGCCAGCGATTTCTCGACGTTGACCGGGTGCTTCTCCGGGCTCGCCGGAGCCGGGTCCTTGGACGGCTCGCCCTTGGTACAGGCGGCCACGGCAAGAAGGGAAGAAAACACCCAGGTTTGGAGGCGGATCCGCATGTTGTTCACTCACTCCCGCAGCAGTATGCCCCGGCCGCCGGCGTGTGGCAATTGTAAAAAACCGCAGGCGGGGCTATATTGGCGGGGGTTGAAATGCCCCGGAACGAAGGAGGACGGCATGAAAGGTTTATGGATGATGGTGTGGCTGCTCGCTGGCGTCGGGTGTTCCTCTTCGCACAAGTCCAGGGGGCACACACAGGAGCCCCCAGGGCCCACTTGCGCTGCATCGGGGGAGGTGCGCGCGGTCGCCGCGCCGGAGCTGGTGCGCACCTATCCGGCCTCCTGGGACGAGAACTGGTTCGGCTCGCCGGCGTTCGCGGATCTCGATGACGACGGCGAGAACGAGGTGGTCGCCGGGCGTCACAGCGTGCTGTACGTGTGGTCGGCCGCCGGGGAGCTCCGGTGGCGTGCCCCGGTGGGAGAAGAGGCGTCCAGTCCCAACGATCATGGTTCCGCGCGCCAGTATGCGGCCCCGGTCGTGGCGGATCTGGACGGCGACGGATACCAGGAGATCGCCATCGCCTACAGCAACTCGATCGCGGTGTATCGGCATGACGGCACGCTCCTTCCGGGCTGGCCGGCACCGTACCCCGATTCGGACAACGAGATCCGCTCCATCGCGGCGGCCGACCTGGATCATGATGGCACCTGGGAGATCGCCGTGGTGCGCACGGGCTCCACGCCGGTCACGGCCGTCTTCGATCTGCAGGGCAACGTGCTGCCGGGCTGGCCGCAGGTCGACTGCGAGGACTGC
>PHBF01000222.1 GCA_002841905.1 Deltaproteobacteria bacterium HGW-Deltaproteobacteria-17 | reverse complement strand
CCAACTGCCCAAGCCGCCCCAGGTGAACTACTGCAGATGAGGGATTGAATTTTCCGCGGCGGGGATTAAGATGGTTCTCGTCCGGGAGAGGACGTAACCTTTTTTCGTCAATCAAAGGAGTGTCATCATGGCCATGTTGAAGTCAGTTCGTGGTGAGAGGATCGCCGATGGTGTTGCCTCGCTTGATATCAGCGAGCGTGGGGCATTCATCGCAAAAGTGTATAATTATTTATTTGGCGCCGTCGCCCTGATGGTGATCACGGGCTTCGTGGCCTACAAGCAGATCGCCCTCGAGAGCATCAGCCGCGGCTTCTTCTGGGGCCTCTTCGGCGCCTCCATGCTCGTGCTCGTCATCGGCATGTTCTCGAGCCGGGTCAAGGGCCTGAACCTGGTGCTCTTCGGCATCTATGCCATCCTCGAGGGTGTCTTCCTCGGCGTGCTCGCCAAGATGTACGTCACGGCCGGGCTGGGCTCCATCTTCGCCCAGGCGGCGGTCCTCTCGCTGCTGGTGTTCGGCGGCCTGACCGCGTTCGTGCACATCACCAAGAAGGATTTCTCCTTCATGGGCGGCTTCCTGTTCGTCATGCTGCTGCTGCTCATCGGCGCCGGCATCGTCGGCTTCTTCATCAAGTCCACGATCCTGCACCTGGGCATCGCCGTGGGCGGCACGGCCATCTTCTCGATGTACATCCTCTTCGACACCTCGCAAGTGATCCACCGCATCCACGAGGACGAGGCCGTCACGGGCGCCTGGATGCTGTTCATCGACCTGATCGGCCTGTTCCTGTACCTGCTGGATCTGCTGACCATCCTGAGCGGCCGGGACTAGTCCGATTGTCGGCTCTCCTGCGACCGCATCACTCATCTCTGAGGTTATCATGAATAAATATATCATCCTTTTCGGAATCGGTGTGTTCGCCCTGACCGGGTGCGTCACCAAGGGCAAGTACGAGGCCCAGGTGAACCGGTACAAGACCCTGAAGATGGAATACACGACGCTCCAGCAGGCCCGTGAGAGCCTCAAGAAGGAGCTCGAGCTCAAGGCGGCCGACAACAAGCGCCTGTCCACCGAGATCGGGGACTGGAAGGAGAAGCACGCCCGCATCTCCGGCGAGGCCGGCGAGCTCAAGGACCAGCTCGAGGCCACCAAGGAGGAGCTCGAGGAGCTCCGCAAGGCCCGCGCCGAGGCCGAGGAGCGCATGAAATCGCTCAAGATCATGGAGGCGCGCTTCCGCAAGTTGATCGACTCCGGTGACCTCGAGGTCGTGAACTTCAACGGCCGCCTGGTCATCAAGCTCAAGGCCAACATCCTGTTCGATCCGGGCAAGGCCAAGGTCCGCACCGAGGGCGTGCAGGCGCTCAAGGACGTCGCGGCGGTGCTCGCCGGTTTCACGGGGCGTCACTTCCAGGTCGCCGGGCACACCGACGATGACCCGATCAAGCGGTCGGTCCACAAGGACAACTGGGAGCTCTCGTCGATCCGCGCCGTGGCCGTCGTGCGCGTGCTGCAGGAGGCCGGCGTGCCCCCGAACATGCTCTCGGCGGCGGGCTACTCCGAGTTCCAGCCCGTCAAGCCCAACGACTCCGAGGAGAGCAAGAAGTTCAACCGCCGCATCGAAATCACGATCATGCCCGAAATCCCCAAGATGTAGACCGGAACAACCCATGTCCAAACGCGATTACTATGAAGTGCTCGGCGTCGCCAAGGACGCCTCGGGCGACGAGATCAAGAAGGCCTACCGCAAGCTGGCCCAGCAGTACCATCCCGACCGGAACCCCGACGACACCCAGGCCGAGGAGAAGTTCAAGGAGGCCGCCGAGGCGTACTCGGTGCTCTCGGATCCCGACAAGCGGGCGGCGTTCGACCGCTACGGCTTCCAGGGCCCCGGGGGGAGCCCCTTCCAGGGCTTCAACTCCATGGACGACATCTTCTCCAACCTCGGCGACATCTTCGGCGACCTTTTCGGCGGGGGGCGGGTCCGCCGCAAGGGCGAGGACATCGTCATGGGCCTCGAACTGAGCTTTCAGGAATCCCTGTTCGGCGTCCAGAAAAGCCTGTCGGTGAATCGGCAGGTCGCCTGCGAGGCCTGTCACGGCACCGGGGCCAAGGACGGGACCGCGCGCGCGGTGTGCGAGACCTGCAAGGGGCAGGGCCAGGTCGCGCTCCGTCAGGGATTTTTCATGTTCGCGCAGACCTGCCCGGCCTGTCGCGGCGAGGGCTCCGTGGTCAAGCACAAGTGCCCGTCCTGCAAGGGGCGGGGAAAGGTGCAGAAGACGGAGTCGCTGAAGGTGACCATCCCGGCGGGCATCGACCATGGCCGGACGATCCGGCTCACCGGCAAGGGGCAGCCCGCGCCGGACAACGGCGTCGCCGGCGACCTGTACGTCACCGTCGAGGTGAAGCCCCACCCCGACTTCGAGCGGGACGGACAGGACCTGCACACGGAGCGGACCATCTCCTTCGCCCAGGCGGCCCTGGGGACCCAGCTCGAGATCGCCGTGCCCACCGAGGACGGGGACCGCAAGGAGCCCCTGCAGGTGCCCGCCGGAACCCAGCCCGGCGAGATTCTCACCCTGCCGCGCTGTGGTGTGCCCCACATGGACGGGACCCAGGGGGGCAGCGCCCGTCGCGGTGACCTTCATGTGCATGTCCGGCTGCAGGTGCCCACCTCCCTGTCCTCCGAGGAGGAGGCGCTGATCCGGCAGCTCGCCGAGCTCGGCGGGCAGCCGGTCAATGCGAAAAAAGGACTGTTCCAGAAGATCTTTGGTTCCGACTCCTGACGACGACGCCAGGCGCAGAAAATCACGCTTTTTCGTTCTGTAAAAATAAAAAAATTCGGACAAAAAAGGGATAAAGTGATATATTGGCACAGCTGTCTGTGATTGCAGAGGTTATGCAATTGACGCAATGACCATATGAACGAAATTCACCGGAAGAATCCGTCAGCCGTTCAGCGCGCGGTTTTTCCAGTGTTGAAGCGAAGGATCCTTTCATGAGCAAAAACCCGAACGACCCCCAAAGCCCCGGCAAGTTCAGACAAACGATCATGGGCGCGAGTCCGATCGGTGGTCCGCCGCCCCTGCCGCCGAAAGGCCCCATGAGCGAGCAGGAGACCAACCTGCAACCCTCCGAGGACCTGGACAACGATGAGGAGACCGCGGCCGCCGGCGGCGGTGAGGACAACTGGGTCATCTCCTTCAACTCCGACGGATCCCACAACGAGAGCAAGGTCCAGGGGCAGAGCGGCATCTCCGACTCCCGCCTCGGGCAGCGCGTCATCGACGGCGGCAAGCAGAAGTTCGGCTCGGCCACCTCCCCGGGGGCCACCGAGCCCGGCTTTCCGCAGGGCGAGGACGTCTACACCGCCGGCACCATGGTCTACAAGTACGAAATCATCAAGCTGCTGGGTCGCGGCGGCATGGGCGCGGTCTACGTCGCCCACGACACCAAGCTGGGCCGAAAGGTCGCCATCAAGTTCCTGAACAAGAAGATCAGCGCCAAGGCCAAGTTCCGCCAGCGTTTCATGATCGAGGCGCAGGCCACGGCGAAACTGAATCACGAGAACGTCGTGACGATCTACGACGTCGGTGAGTTCCAGGGCTCCTCCTACCTCGTGCTCGAGTACCTCGAGGGAAGCCCGCTGACCAAGATCATGAAGGGCCGCAAGCTGCCCGCCTCCCAGGCGCTGCATTACATCATCCCGGTGGCCAAGGCGCTGGGCGCAGCCCATGCCAAGGGCATCATCCACCGCGACCTCAAACCCGACAACATCTACGTCATGAAGGACGGCGGCGTGAAGGTCCTGGACTTCGGTCTGGCGAAGATGATCGACACCGCCGACGACACCCAGGTCGACAAGGCCCAGCTGGCCAGGGAGATCGCCGCCGACGGCGGCCAGGGCCTGACCAAGGCCGGCGCGATCATGGGCACCTACGCGTACATGTCGCCCGAGCAGTGGGGCGTGGCCAAGGTCGACCTGCAGAGCGACATCTTCGCGCTGGGCGTCATCCTGTTCGAGATGCTGACCATGGAGCATCCCACCGGCACCCGCGCCGCCCAGGCGCTGGCCGACGCCGCCGGCAGCCTCGACATCCCCTACCGCTCCGTGCGCGACGTCGACCCCACGATCCCGCAGGAGTTCTCCGACGTCATCGCCAAGTGTCTGGCCAAGCGCAAGCAGTACAGATACCCCGACGTCAACGAACTGATCAAGGACCTCGAGCAGGCCGATCCCAACGCCAGCGTCGGCCGCCGGCTGACCGAGACCGACGCGCCGTACCCCGGTCTGTCCTCCTTCCAGGAGCGGGACGCCGACAAGTTCTTCGGCCGTGACATGGAGACCGCGCGCTTCATCGCCAAGATGAGCCAGAACGCGCTGCTGGCCGTCATCGGGCCCTCGGGTGCGGGCAAGAGCTCGTTCATCCGCGCGGGCGTCATCCCCGCGATCAAGCGGCAGGGGCGCAAGCCCTGGGACATGATCGTCATCCGGCCGGGCCGCGATCCGTTCGCCGCGCTGGCCAACTCCCTGCTGCGCGGGGGCGGCTCGTCCACGGTCAACCTCCAGTCGGCCAAGGAGGAGCAGCAGCTGGCGCACAAGCTCCAGAAGGAGCCGGGCCAGCTCGGGACGCTGCTGCGCGCCCGCGCCCGCTCCACGGGGCATCCGGTCATGCTCTTCGTCGACCAGTTCGAGGAGACCTTCACGCTGGTCAACTTCGAGGAGGCCTCCCTGTTCAACACGGCGCTCTCAGGTGCGGGCGAGGACCCCGAGATCCCGGTGCGCGTCGTCCTGGCCATGCGCTCGGACTTCCTCGACCGCGTCGCCGAGTTCCCCGACCTGATGGAGAAGGTCACCCGGGACGTGACGATCCTGCAGGCCCCCAACAGCCAGGGCCTCCACGACGCCATCGTGCGGCCGGCGCAGTTGATCGGCTATGCCTTCGAGGACCCGCACATGGTCGAGGAGATGGTCAACTCCCTGCGCGACGAGCCCGCGGCGCTCCCGCTTTTGCAGTTCACCGCGTCCAAACTGTGGGAGAACCGCGACAAGAGCCGCAAGCTGCTCACCCGTCGGGTCTACGAGGAGATGGGCGGCGTGGGCGGCGCCCTGGCGCGTCACGCCGACGCGGTGCTCTCGGGCATGACCACGCAGGATCAGACCGCCGTCAAGCGCCTGTTCCAGCGCCTGGTCACCTCCGACGGGACCCGCGCGGTCATCACCGTCTCCGAGATCCGCGCCATCATGGGGCAGGAGGTCGCCGCGCGCATCCTCAAGACGCTGGCCCTGGCCCGTCTGCTGACGGTGTCCAACATCGGCGAGCACGGCGAGGACGCCCAGGTCGAGATCGTGCACGAGTCGCTGATCGCCCGTTGGCAGACCCTGAAGCGGTGGCTCGAGGAGGACAACGAAAACGCCGCCATGCTGCAGCAGCTCCGCGAGGCGGCCAAGCAGTGGGACCTGCGCAGCCGTCCCA
>PHBF01000221.1 GCA_002841905.1 Deltaproteobacteria bacterium HGW-Deltaproteobacteria-17 | reverse complement strand
TCGGCGGGCTGCTCGCCGCCAACACCCGCGCGGCGCAGCTGGCGGGCCTCCCCGCCGACGCCCCGGTCTTCATCGTATATCCGGCGCCGGAGCCGCTCTGGAAGCGGGCCCTCAAGGCCGCGGTCGCCGACGCGGGGGTGACCGGGCTCGACCACCTGCGGGCCCTGGCCGGAGCGCTGTCGCTGGAAGGACCCTGGGCCCTCTGGACCGACATGGTGAGCATCCGCTGACCGGACTCAATTCTTGTATGTATTGGTGGATTGGGGTAGATTGCCTCCTTGTGTGGGGTAATGAATGCAAAAATCCCTGATCTTCTGGTCGATTCTTTTTTTGATACATGCTTTTTCCTGTCAAAAAGAATCGGCCAGGAATCCGTTCGGACGCCATGAGACCATCGTCGTCGCCTGGTCCAAGGACGTCAACACCCTCGACCCTGCCTGCGCCGTCGGCATGGAGTCGGCCGAGGTGGTTGCCCAGATGTACGAAGGGCTGGTGACCACCGACCCCGTCACCCGTCAGATCCGCCCGCTGCTGGCTGAAAAATGGGAGCAGAGCCCCGACGGGCTCGTGTGGGACTTCACCCTTCGCCACGGCCTGCGCTTCCATGACGGCACACCGCTGGACGCGGAGGCCGTGGTGTTCTCCTTCCGGCGGCAGATGGACGCCGTCATCGCGCACCGGGCCCGGCCTGATGACCCGGGGATCGCCCAATGCGGCTATGACTACTGGAAGGCCTACTTCGACGGCTTGATCCAGAGCGTGAAGGTGATCAATTCCCACAAGCTCCGGATCGTGCTGAAATACCCGTACGCCCCGTTCCTGAACAGCCTCGAGATGTTCGCGGTGAGCATCGTGCGCCCCTTCGACACCGGGAACGCGGAAACCCTCAACCAGCGATCCCTGGGCACCGGCCCCTTCAAGCTCGTCTCGCGCATGGCCGACCGCATCGTCCTGACCCGCAACTCGAATTACTGGGACAAGTCGAAGATCCCCTCCTTCAAGTACCTGGTTTTCCAGACCATCCGCGAAACCCGGCAACGCCTGCTGGCCCTCGAGGGCCAGCGCATCGACTTCGCCTTTCACCTGAATCCCGCGCGCTACCTGACGATCCAACTGCACCCCCTGCTGCAGCTCAGGGCCGAGGCCTCCAACAACACGGTCTACCTCGCGCTCAACACCAAGCGAGGACCGTTCTCGGTCCGGCAGATCCGGATGGCGGTGAACCACGCGATCAACCGGGACAAGATCGTCAAGATGGTGTACCAGGGCATGGCCGACCTCGCACAGGGTCCGCTGTCAGATCAGATGCTCATCCAGGGAAAGCCCATTTTCAAGAAGGACGATCCCCTCGCCCGATGGCATGCGTATGACCCCGAGAAGGCACGCGCGCTCCTCCGTGAGGGAGGCTTCGGCCTCGAAGGCGAGCAGCGCCCCTTGACGCTGTACCTGATCCAGTCCCCGCGCAACTACCTCCCCGATCCGCTGCTGATGGCCAACATGATCCGCCACGATCTGGAGCAGGTGGGCATCCCGGTGGTGGTCAAGCCCGCCGAATACATGGAATACAAGCGCATCCTGAAGCTCGGCCTCCACGACATGGCCATCCATGGCTGGGTCGGTGAGATCTCCGACCCGGACGAGTATCTCTACGGCCTCCTCCACGGCTCCAATGTGACCCGTGCCACCGGCACCAACCATGCCTTCTTCACCAACGACCGCTTCGACGACCTCGTCAAGCAGGGACGCCAGGCCCATGAGAGCGTCGATCAGCGCATCGCCCTGTACAGGCAGGCCCTGGAGATCTTCCGCAACGAGGCGCCCTGGGTGCCCCTGGCCCACGCCAGGATGGTCCTGACCGCGAGCAAACGGCTGGAGGGCATCGAAATCACCCCGGCCACCTTCCTGGTGTACCGCAGCATTCGGATGGTGGAGCAATGAAACTCAAGATCCGGCACAAGCTCGCCATCTGGATGCTCGTCGTGGGCGTCATCCCCGCCTTCGTGGCCTCGCGCCGCGGTGTGACGATCATCGCCGACCGCTTCACCGACACGCTCCAGGACGAATCCGAGAAGAACCTCCGCGTCGGCATCAACGTGGCCGTCGATCACATCAACATCGTCAAGAACGCCGCGATCACCCTCTCCAAGAAATCCGCCATGGTGGAGCTGGCAACCCGCAAGGACCTCTCCCGCCAGGATCAGGACGTGATCCGCTCCGAGTTCGCACCGCTGGGCAACGGTGTGATCCACGTCGTCGACATCCAGGGAAAGTTGTCCGGCTCCATCTCCCTGGGGGATCAGTCCGGACTGGTGGCCGTCAAGAATCAGGAGCAGAGCTTCGAGGCCCTGCTGAACCACTCCGTGCCCCAGTGGTCCAACATGCTGAAGAACTACGCGATCACGCTCAACCTCTACAGTTGGGAAGGGCAGTTCACGGACAACAAGAAGCAGCGCTTCCTGTTCATCCAGGCCGGCGCCCCGCTGTTCGACCAGCACTACAACCTGCTCGGCGGTGTCATCGTGACGGTCGCCCTCGACGACCTGTTCTGCAAGAACATCTCCACGATCCTCGGTTCCCAGATCATCCTCTATCCGAGCAGCCCCGATCTGCTCGGGACCTTCTCCACCTCCTTCGAGAACCCGCAGGATCTGAGCCGCCCGGTGGAGAGCCCCCTGGGCGGCGGCGCGGTGATGACAGCCTGGAAGAGCCCCCACGGCAGGTACTTCCACTCCTTCACCTGGAACGACATGGAATATGCGGCCTCCATGCAGATGCTGCACGACATCCAGGGGCGTTCCGTCGGCCTCCTGGTCGTGGCCCTGGACATCACCAAGATGCAGAAGGGCAAGTCCGACGCCGTCTTCACGCTGATGCTGTCGGCGCTGCTGGCGCTGGCCGTCGTGATCGTGCTGGCCACCTGGTTCTCGCGCAACCTCGCCAACCCCCTGGGCCGGCTCCTGCGTGGCGCCCGCGAGGTGGCCAGCGGCAAGCTCGACGAGCGCCTGGAGGTGGACAGCGGAGACGAGATCGGGGAGCTCGCCGAGGCCTTCAACGACATGATCCAGAACCTCCAGGAGAGCAACAACCGGCAGAACGAGCAGATGAGCGAGATCCAGACCCTCAACGAGATCATCAACGCCATGAGCGTCCAGGTCGGCGTGTCCTCGGTGATCTCCGAAGGCCTCGAGGCCATCTCCGTGGCCCTTCAGACCTCGTCGGCGCAGATCTGGCTGCTGCACGATGAAAACGGCTGGAAAAAGAACCACCACATCGGAAGCCACGAGAAGGAGCTCGCCGACCTCAGGCGCGAGGGGAAACCCCTTGTTGAGTTCGTCGCCACCCAGGACTCCCTGATGGAGCTTCCGGATCTGCATGAGTTGTCCGAGGACCTGTCCGGGCCCTTCCTGGCGGTGCCGATCCGATACCAGGGACGCGTCATCGCCGTGGTGTACCTGCTGCGCCCCTCCACCTCCCCGGTCTGGACCGACACCCACAAGAACGTCATCCGCGCGGTCTCCGAGCAGATGGGCATGTACATCGTCAATGCCCAGTTGTTCGAAAAGATCAGCCGGTTCAACGAGCAGCTCGAATACATCGTCCACAGGCGGACGATGGAGCTCCAGGAGACCAACAAGAAGCTCGGTTCCACCGTCAACGAACTGCAGAACACACAGGCCCAGGTCCTCATCAGCGAGCGGCTGGCCGGGCTGGGCTCCCTGCTGGCCGGTGTGGCCCACGAGATCAACAGCCCCATCGGCGCGATCGACGCGGCCGTGGACAACCTCAAGAAGAGCATGCAGGCCATGCTCGATTCGCTGCTGTACATCGTGGACACGGAGAAGGATCCCCGCGTCCTCACCTACCTGCTGACCCTGGTCCAGCACTACCTGGAAAACGTGACGCTCACCTTCCCCCAGCGCGACCAGAACCGGGAGCGCATCCGCGAAATGACCAACCTCCTGACCTCGCGCAACATCGAGAACGCCCGCTCCCTGTCCCGCAAGCTCGTGGAGAACGGGACCGACTCGTTCGTGGAGAATTTCCTCAGTCAGTACGAGAACATCGATGCGGCGATGTATCTCCAGTTGATGAACGAACTGTTCACCATCCACCGCACCGCCGCGGCCACGGCCACGGCCATCCATTCGGTCAAGCGCATCGTCATGGCCCTGCGCTCCTACAGCCACGTGAAGCAGGACGTGCCCGAGCCCGTCAACATCCATGACGTCATCGAGACCTCCCTGATCATCCTGGCCAACCGTCTCAAGCACAACATCACCATCGAGAAGCGCTACGGAGACCTTCCCCCCATCACGGTCTATGGCGACGAACTGAGCCAGGTATGGACGAACCTGCTCTCCAACGCCGCCCACGCCATCGATGGCCAGGGCACCATCGTCATCGAAACCATCAACCTCGGAAACCGTGTGGCCATCAAGATCCGCGACACGGGCAGGGGTATCCCTCCCGAACTGATCGACCGCATCTTCGATCCCTTCTTCACGACCAAGAAGAAGGGCGAAGGTACGGGACTCGGGCTCGGCATCGTGTCCCGCATCGTCAAGGAAAGGCATGGCGGTGAAATCGAGGTCACCTCCGTTCCGGGTGACACCTGCTTCACCGTGTACCTGCCTATCATGGTCACGTCCCGCGCTCCTGAAGGTCTCAACCCACAGGTGTAACCATGACCGGCGCAATCATCCTGGCTGCCTCCGTTGTCTTCTTCGTCGCTGGATATCGCCTCTGGGGCCACCGGGTCGCCGGCTGGCTCGGCGTCGATCCCGGAAGGCCGACGCCTGCCCACACCCGCACCGACGGCGTGGACTACGTGCCCACCCGGCCCTCGGTGCTCCTCGGCCACCACTTCTCCTCCATCGCGGGCGCCGCACCGATCATCGGTCCCATCGCCGCCGCGTCCTATGGATGGACCGCCGTGTTGGCGTGGATCCTGCTCGGTGGCGTCTTCATGGGTGCCGTGCATGATTTTTCGGCGCTGATCATCTCGGTGCGGCACGAAGGTCGCGGGCTGGGCAGCGTGCTCGAGGAGCGCGTGGGACGAGGCATGAAGAACCTGTTCCTGCTCTTCATCTTCTCGGCGCTGATCCTGGTGATCTCCGTCTTCACCAACGCCGTGGCCCAGACCTTCGTCGCGGTGCCGGAGACCGCCACGGCCTCCACCCTCTTCATCGCGCTGGCCGTGGTGTTCGGCCTCTCCGTCTATCGCTGGAACCTGCCGTTCTTGCCGGCGACGATCGTGGGCGTCTCCCTGCTGGCCGGCTGCATGGTGTTCGGCTACCACATGCCGCTGCGGCTGACGTTCAACACCTGGCGCCTCCTGCTGATCGGCTACATTTTCCTTGCGTCCACGCTGCCGGTCCAGTACCTGCTGCAGCCCCGCGATTTCCTGAACTCCTTCATCCTCTATGCGATGCTCGCGGTCCTCGTCGCCGGGATCCTGGTGGCCAATCCGGAGATCCGGATGCCGGCCGCGCC
>PHBF01000220.1 GCA_002841905.1 Deltaproteobacteria bacterium HGW-Deltaproteobacteria-17 | reverse complement strand
CCGCTGGCAAGCACCACGCACACACGACCGGCGGACGGCATCTCGAAGGTCTTGTCGTGGGAGCCGTACTCCTCGGCCTGCTGGGCCATCAGGCCCACGTTCTGGACCGAACCCATGGTGCGCGGGTCGAACGCCCCGTTCTGCTTGCAGAATTCGATGGCGGCCCGGTACACAGGCGCATACGACGAGTCGGGGATGACGAACTTGGCTTCCTTCTTCTTGCCTTCGCGATCCCACATGCAGCCGGAGATCCGGATCGCCGCAGGCATGGACGCGTCGATGATGACGTCGCTGGGAACGTGGAGGTTGGTGATGCCCTTGTCGGAGTTGACCATGGCCAGCTCGGGACGCTTCGCATACACGGCCTCGATGTCGGCCTCGATCTCCTTGCGCTGCGCCTCGGGAAGGCCCGCGATGCGGGCGTACAGGTCCCCCATGCCGTTGTTCGGATGGATGCCCAGCCCGGCGAACAGCGTGGCGTGCTTCTCGAACACGTCGGCGTAGAACACGGAGACGAAGTGGCCGAACAGGATCGGGTCGGACACCTTCATCATCGTCGCCTTCAGGTGCACCGAGAAGAGCACGTCCTGGCGCCTGGCGTCCTCGATCTGCTCCGCGATGAACCGACGCAGCGCAGCGACGTCCATGTGGGAGGTGTCGATGACCTCCCCCTCGAGCAGCTTCACCTTGTCCTTGAGGACGGTGACCGAACCGTCGGCGGCGGTGAACTCGATGCGGGCCTCCCCGGCCTGCGCCGCCGAGAGGGTCATGGACTTCTCGTTGGAGCAGAAGTCATACCGGCCCATGGTGGAGACGTGGGCCTTGGAGTCCGGGGTCCACTTGCCCATGGAGTGGGGGTTCTTGCGGGCGTAGTTCTTCACGGAGAGGGGGGCGCGACGATCGGAGTTGCCCTCTCGGATGACCGGATTGACGGCGCTGCCCTTGATCCTGTCGTAATTGGCCCGGATCTCCCGCTCCTGGTCGGTCTTGGGGTCGTCGGGGTAATCCGGCAACGCATAGCCCTTGCCCTGGAGCTCCTTGACGGCGGCCTTCAACTGGGGCAGGGACGCCGAGATGTTGGGCAGCTTGATGATGTTGGCCTCGGGCCTCGTCACGAGCTCCCCCAGCTCGGCCAGGTCGTCCGGGATGCGCTGCTCAGGTTTCAAATAATCGGCAAAGCGGGCCAGGATGCGTCCGGCCAGGCTGATGTCGCGGGTCTCCACGCGCACGCCGGCCGCCCACGTAAACGCGGACACGATCGGCAGGAACGAATAGGTCGCCAGGGCCGGCGCCTCGTCCACCTTCGTGTAGATAATCTTGCTCGAATCGTTGGTTGTTTCATTCGACATACTGGATCCTCCTTGAGGGGGTTTGGGTCAGTTGTGGGTCGCCATCGGGTGGATACACCTCGGATCGGAGGTACCACGGGCCTCCGAAGCAAGTCAAGACCCTCCTTCAGACAAAAAATGTCGGAGTGAATCCTCATGATATTACATGAAAATATTCAGTTGGATCGCATCACCGGCGTTTTCCGCCTTCGCCGACAGGCGCCGGCCCGGGTCGTTTGCGTGTCGTGCCAGTCACGGATCCAGGCCGGCTCCGGCCAGGGATGAAGATTGGGTTCGCCTTTTCGGGCAACTGTGGCAGAATTCCCGGTGGAGGCGTTCATGACTCTCCTTGCCGGTTCCACGCCACGTATCCTTTTGCTGATGTTCACGACTGTCCTCGCCCTGACGACGGCCACACCCGTCCGGGCCGCCGACACCTGGTCGACCCCCCACCCCGGGCTGCGCCTGCTGCACCGCACCACGGCCGACCCACTGCAGATCTGGGCCCTGCAGGTGGACGCCTGCGCCCGCGGCGTGAGCCACCGGGCCACGAAGGAGGACGAGCGCCAGCGGACCCCGACCTCCTTCCGGAGCCTCGTCGGCGCCCAGGCCGTCATCAACGGGGACTTCTTCAACTACACCGGGTACATCCCCATCGGAATGGCCGTCGGTGACGGCACCAAGTGGCATGACGACAGCTCCACCATGGGTTTCCTCGTGTCCGGTCCCGATCATCTCTTCCTCTCGCCGACCGAGGCCGTGGTCTCCACCCTCGACAGTTGGATGCGCAACGCCGTGGGCGGCTTCCCCACGCTGGTGCGCGACGGCGTGGCCCAGTACGGCGCCACCGCCCCGTCCCACTGTCCCGAGCGTCACCCGCGCACCGTCGTGGGCCTGTCGAAGGACCGGCAGTATCTGTATCTGGTGGTCGTCGACGGTCGCTCCACGGCCAGCCGCGGCATGACCTGTGACGAGCTGGCCGATCTCATGGTCAACCTGGGCGCCTGGACGGCGATGAACCTCGACGGCGGAGGCTCCACGGCGATGTCGATCGAGGGCCTGGGAACGGTCAACGACCCTTCCGACGGATCCGAGCGCGTCGTGTCCAACCACTGGGCGGTCTTCGCCGACGGCTCCGGCGCCCCGGGTTCCTGCGACCTGTGGATCGATGAACTGATCGTCGACTCGGGCGTGCTCAACCAGGACCGGAGCACCGATCTCAACGGCGACGGCATGTCCGACTTCTGCGCGCGCGGCGCGGCCGGCCTCCGGTGCTACCTGTCCACCGGGAGCGGCTTCTCCACGGAGCCGTGGATCATCGCCGAGCTCTCCGACGCGGCCGGCTTCGACACGGAGCCGACGTACTCCACGATCCGCACCGGCGACATCAACGGCGACGGGCTCATGGACGTGTGCGCCCGCTCCTCCGAGGGCGTCCGCTGCTGGCCCTCCACGGGCACGGGGTTCGGCGCCGCCATCCACGGACCGAACTGGACCGACGGCAGCGGCTGGAGCGCCCTCCAGCACGCCTCCACCTTCCGCCTCGCCGACGTCAGCGGCGACGGCCTCGACGACTTCTGCGCCCTGGCCGCCGCGGGCTGGATCTGCTATCCCTCCACGGGCTCGGGCATCGGCGCGTCCATCCCGGGGCCGGCCTGGATCGGGGCCAACGGCTGGCACCAGCCGTATTATTTCGGCACCATCCGCACCGGCGATCTCGACGGCGACGGACTGCAGGACGTGTGCGCCCGCGGCGCCGCGGGCATGTGGTGCGCGCTGTCCACGGGCACCGCCTTCTCCACGGCGTTCGCCGGACCGGCCTGGAGCGATGCCGCCGGCTTCACCGACGTCGCGTACTGGACCACCATCCGCATGGTGGACATCGACGCCGACGGCGCCGCCGAGTTGTGCGCCCGGACCTCCGCCGGCGTGGAGTGCTACCGCTATGCCGGCGGCAACGCCTTCGGGCCGGCGATCCCGGGCCCCCGGCTCTCCGACGACACCGGCTGGAAGGACATGGACAACACCTCGACGATCCGGTTCGCCGACATCGACGGGGACGGGGATCTCGATCTCTGCGCCCGGGCCAACGCCGGGATCCGCTGCTGGCGCTTCGACGGCGCCGCCTGGGGGAACCAGGTCGACGGCCCCTCCTGGGACGAGGCCTCCGGCTGGGACGACTTCCGGCTGTACACCTCGATCCACTTCGGGGACCTCAACCACGACGGGATGGCCGATCTCTGCGGCCGCGGCGCCGACGGCGTGCGCTGCCACCTGTCCAGCGGGGACGCCTTCGGCCCCGAGATCAGCGGCCCGGCGCTGACCGACGCCTCGGGCTGGGCCGCCTATCCCTATTTCTCCACCATCCGGTTCGGCGGCAACGTCCCGATCACCACCTGCGAGGCCGTGGCCGGGGACGACTCGACGTGTGACGGGGTTGACGACGACTGCGACGGTTCCGTCGACGAGGACGCCGTCGCGGCATGCGACGACGACGACGCCTGCAACGGCCTGGAGTCCTGCGACGGCGGAGGCTGCCTGCCCGGGACGCCCCCCGACTGCGGTGGCCGCGGCTGCCTTCCGGACTCCGGCTGCTGCCCGGCAGGAACCACCCTGCAGGGCGGAGCCTGCGAGACCGCCGTCTCGTGCGATCCGGACAACGACTACTGCGACGACGGCGACCGATGCAACGGCCTGGAGACCTGCGATCCGGAGCAGGGCATCTGCGTCGCCGTGGATCCTCTCGAGTGCGGTGAGCGCGGCTGCCTGCCCGCCACCGGCTGCTGTCCGCAGGGCACCCACGTCGAGGACGGCGCCTGCGTGCTCGACGACACCCAGCCCAGGGCGACGGGCACCGGCTGCGGCTGCGTCACCGGGTCAACCCGCACACGCCCTCCCCTCCTGCCGTGGCTGCTGGCCGGTCTCCTGCCGTGGCGGCGGCGCCGCCGGATGAAGTGAACGGGATCGGGACTCCACGTCCCCGGAAACTGACAGCGACCGTTTCACCGTCCCCGGAGGAACCAGGCCTTCACGATCTTGTTTGCCTTCACCTGATAGATCGCGACCGCGTGCACGGGAGCACCGCCGCGCAACCCGCTGACGCGCTCCTCGTCGATGACGAAGTCGCCAATGGCGATCCGGCGTTCCAGTTCGCAGTGCAACAGAGGGGAGGCCTTGAACATCTTCGCGTACGACTCGCGCAGCGCGGCCGACCCCTTCACGAAGGGCGCCGGCTCACCATGGACGAACAACTCCACCTCCGGATGGAAGTACGAGACGAACAGGTCGATGTGACGGTCGTTGTACGCGGCCAGCTGGCCGGCCACCGGGTGCACGCCTCCATTGGCCGACGGCGGCAGGGTGTCACGGCACGGGGGCGCGGGCCGGGCGCAGCCGATGCACAGCAGCAGACTAAGGACGAATTTCATGAAAATACTCCTGGCGGCAGGGTGCCGGTGTCGGGGGGGGGATCCTGGTCACGCCTTCGTTACCATGCCCGGCCGATGGAGGTCAAGGCCAAAAAAAGACGGTTTCCGTCCATTTCCCGGCGCTCAGCTTGAAAAGTGTCCTGATTTTCTATACTTTCATGGGCGAACACGGGCGACGGAGGCCCGGCCTGCATGGATCATCCTTTTTCCCAGGGAGACTACACCATCCGGGAAGCCGACTGGGGCGCCGAACGCGAGACGCTGCTTCGCGTGCGACATACGGTCTTCACCCTCGAGCAGAACGTCGACCCCCTCGAGGACGAGGACGGCCGCGACCCGGAGTCGCTGCACGCGGTCGTGCTGTCGGGCGGTGAGGTCGTGGCCACGGGCCGCGTCCTGCCCGAGGGCAAGATCGGGCGCCTGTGCGTGCTGGCCGGGCACCGCAACCGGGGCGTGGGCACGCGCCTGTTCTCCTTTTTGTTCGAGCGCGCCAAATCCCTGGGGACCCCGCGGATCACCCTCGGCGCCCAGCTGCACGCCGTGCACATCTACGAGAAGTTCGGCTTCCGGGTGACCGGAGAACCCTTCCTCGACGCCAACATCCCCCATCTGAAGATGATCTGGGACCGCCCCAGCGAGGACCCCACATGAAAACGCTGTTCTCCCTCCTGATCCTGGTTTCGTTGGTCGCGGCCGGCTGCGGCGGCGGTTCCGGCTCTTCCCCGCCGCCTGCCCCCCAAAAACC
>PHBF01000219.1 GCA_002841905.1 Deltaproteobacteria bacterium HGW-Deltaproteobacteria-17 | reverse complement strand
GCCCTCGAGGAAGGAGTTCGTCAGCGTGTTCTTGATGTTCTCCACAAGGAACTGCGTGTCGGAGACGACCCCCGAGAGTTCGGGGGCCGAGATCAGCGTGCTGGCCACGGCACGGGAAATGGAGCCACGCAGTTTTGACATCGCTTCCTTCCACGCCTGCTGCTCGCGATCCGCGTCGTCCTGCAGCTCCTCGGGCTGCTGGACGGGTGGCTTGGCCACGGGCACCGCCGTGGGATCGTCGTTGTCCTGAAACTTCTCGAGGGCATGGGTCACCACGGCCGTGATCGCCTCGGGGGAAAACGGCTTCGTGATGTAGTCCACGATCCCCATCACCTTGACGAAACGCTCACCGACCTGCTCACCCTTGGCGCTCATGAGCACCACAGGGATGGACTTCAATTCCTCGTCCTGGCTCAACTCCTTGCAGACCTGGTAGCCGTTCATCTTCGGCATCACGAAGTCGAGCAGGATCAGGTTCGGCTTGATCTGCTTGGCGAGCGCGATGCCCGTCTCGCCATCCTGGGTGGTCTGGACCTTGAAGCCGGCCTTGGTCAATACCAGCTCCACAACCTTGATGATGGTGGGGCTGTCATCGATGACGAGGATCAGTTCGGATGCCATGTGTTCGCCTTATCCGGGTTACTTCAAACGTTCGACGATCTGGGACACGTTCCGATAGTTGGGATCCCACAGCAGGACCTTCCGGTAGAAATACAGCGCCTCGGGACGGTCCTTGAGATTCTCGTAGAGTTGTCCTAGTTCAAAATACAGATCCATTTCTTCATCTTTGGATATGTCCTGACAGTGCAGGGATTTCTTGTACTCGCTGGCCGCCTCGGAGTATTTGCCCACTTCCATCATGCACCGGGCGACCATCATGTGCGCCTTGATCTCGAGCTTGGGCTCTTCCATGGCCAGCTTGAACTCATCGCGCGCCTGATCGAAGAGCCCCATTTCCTTGTAGGCCACACCCAGTTCAAAGTGGGTCAGCGCGTCACCTGCGGGGACCTGCGTCTCCAGACGGACGGACTGTCCGGGCTCAGCCGCGGCCGTGACCGCAGGATGGTCATCCTTCAGATCGTTGATGTTCAGTCCGGACAGGTTCGTCACGACCTCTTCGTCGAAGTCCAGGGAGATGCCGTCCTCCCCTTCGGAGAACGCCAGCGAATCGAACGGATTGAATCCTCCGGGGACATCGTCGGCGAAGGGCTGGTCGAACGTCGGACCGGGCTCCGGTACGATGTCCGAGGGGGGCCCGGCGGCGGCCACCACGGGCGTCGGCTCCTCGACCGGCTCCGCTCCGGAAGCCACACGCACCTGACGGATTTTCTCCTTGACCGCAGCCAGCGGGAACCGACCGACCAGTTCATCGAGCATCTCCAGCGCGTCATCGTACAACTCGGTCTCAAGGAAGAAGTCCACCTCGGCGAACACCTCGGTCACCTCCTCGGGCAGTTCCTCGTCCTCGTTCCCGGCGGAGGATGGCTCGACCACCGACGAGGGCTCGGGGTCGTCGGCGAACACGTTGGCAATCTGATCCTCGAGGCTGAGAAGCTCCATCACGTGATCCATGGTGGGCTCGAACTGAGGTGTTTCGGAAAGGGGCCTGCGGGCGTTCGACGGGATGTCCTCGGGGCGGACCGCGGTCGGCTCATCGGAGCCGAGCGAGAAATAGTCCTGATCCACCGGCGGCGGCGTCATCTCGAAGGGGTTCTCCGCTTCGTCTGGATCATGGCGCGACTTCGCCTGGGTCGCGGGGGCGGCCGTCAGATCACTCAGGCGGATCTCCTCGTGGGAGAGCTCCTGGATACGGATGAAGCTCTGACTGGCCTCCTTGAAGGCCTCGAGCTCGTCGAGCTCGTTGAGCTTGCTCTGAAAATGATGATCCGAAAACGGCGCAGGATCCGACAACTGGCTGGTCGTCTCCGTGCCATAAGGTTCCTCGGCAGCCTCATCATCGATGACGTCCTCGTCCCCCGCATTCAAACCTTTCAAGGAATCCAGCATCGCGGCGAGGTCCAGATCGTCATCTTCTTCGATTTCGTAGACGCCCTTGGATGCGTCCCTCTGGAGCATGGCCTGCTCGAGCTCCTCGTCGCTGTGGATGGGCTCGACCTTTTCCATGAAGGTGAGCGGCTCCTCGACGAGCTCCTCGGAGGGCATGTCCGACTCGATGGATTCGATCTCCTTGAGGATGTTGAACAGATCCTCATCGGCCGCGGCCGTGGAGACCTTCGGGCGGGAGGACAGGATCCGGTCGGCCAGCTTGGAATCCGGAGACACCAGCCTGATTTCCTGTGCGATCTCCTGGGCCTTCGCCGGATCGCTGTTCTCCCACTCGGAGCCCAGCTTCTCCATGATGGCCAGCGCCTCCTCCTTCTTTCCGAGACGCATGTAGACATTCTTCTCCAGTTCAAGCACCGACAGGGCCTGCCGCGCGCTGATCTGCTGGATCAACTCGAGGGACTGGTCATACAGGCTGAACTTGAAGAACGCGGTGGCCTCCTCGAGCTTCTTGACGTCCTCACCGGTCACGACCAGCGCCTGGTCCGCCTCGTCGATCTCGGCGATTTCATCGATCTCCTCGAGCTCGTCGAGGGAGATCTCCTCGATCGGCTCGCTGAAGTCGCGACCGCCACGGCGCGCCGAGGTGCCCTTCTTGCCTTCCACCGACGGCGTGGGGACGGGCGCGGCCTTCTTGCGTCCCAGCGCAAGCAAGGTCTCCTCATCCTGCGGCAGGATCTCGAGGATCCGCTCCAGCACGGCCTCGCTCTCGGTGATCTTGCCCTGCTCCCGGTAGATGCGCGCCAGCTCGCGATACACGTTGACCGCGCTGTCCTGCTTGGAGAGGGCGATGAACATGCGCGCCAGCAGTTGAAGCAGGGAGGGATCCGAAGGATTGTTCTGCAGGAAGCGCAGCAGCAATTTCAGGACCTGCTTGAGCTTCTCCTCGGGGGCCCGTGAACGGAGGTAGGCCTCGGCCAGCTTCTTGGAGTTGTCCACGTCGTCGGGGTCATGGAACATCAGACGCTCGGCGACCCGGATGAAGTCGGTGGAATCATTCTCATTTTCTAGCAGGTTCGTGACCTTGCGGAGCTCGGCGGCGGCTTCGGACTTGCGCCCCAGGCGTGACAGCGTCTCGGCCAGGTGGGCCCGGTAGGTCCATGAGGTGGGATCCAGATCGGCCATGCGCTGAAGCGTCGCGAGCATGGCCTCGATGTTGCCGGCCGTCTCCTGCAGTTTGGAGAGCCGGTCGAGTTGATGGATCGCGTCTGGCAGGAAATTGGTGGCCGCATAGACCTCGGCGAGCTTCAGGTAGACTTCCTCGATGTTGGCATCCAGCGTCTGGATTTGCCGGAGGATGGCCAGGGCCTTGCTATAGAAGCCTTGCGCAAAGAAATCATCCGACAGCCGCAGGTACGTCGTAATCGCACCGCGCGTGTCCCCGGCGCGAACCTGAATGTCCCCGATCTTTTTCCATACCCGCATGTCCGTGGGATCCGAGTCGACGATTTTCTGGAACTCTTTGATCGCCTTGTCGAACTGGCCCTTCTGGAGATATTTCTGTGCCGAGTTGGAAATCTTTTCCTTGTCGATGGGCACTGGTAACTCCTATTAGAAAAACTCGATGAATCGGGGTGCAGCCAGTCGCATCAGGAAACGGGCCTTGCCGAAATTGCCATCCGGGGCACAGGCGACAATTAAAAAATATTCGCGATTCACGACCCGGAACAGCAGCAGCAGGTCCCGGGTCCGGACCATCATCTCCTCGAGATCTCCCACCTCGAGGATGGAGGCCTGCCGTTTGACGTTGGTCATCAACTGGGAGAATTCGATGCCAAGAGTCTGGATATCCAGATCGCCGATGACGTGATGATCGACCTCGATGCCGTCAAAATCCATCAGGAGTGCAGCCCGGCCGCCTTCGACGCCTTCGACAAGTTTCCGCAGATGTTCCTTGAACATGAATGCCTCCAGTCGGCCAATCCTACGCGCGACTATCTATATGGTCAAGCTGACATTCCGAATTTTCGAGGGGTTTCCCGGGCCTGCCGGACCCTGATGATCCGCAAGACCTTCCAGGACTGTCTACCCTCCTGGGTCTGCCGGACCCATCCGGTCCGCAAGACCATCCGGGACTACCTACCATCTTGGGTCCGCCGGACCCCTTTGGGTCCGGGCACACTCTACAGGATCCGGTCCCCGGTTGTCCAGTTTTCCAATGGACAAAAACCGCGCCTCCGATCAGGAAAAGATCAGCTTGCAAAGTGGTTCGTTTTGTGACATAAAGCTGAACCCTGCCGTGGTGTCGACTTGGTTTGACATCCCGAAGGCAAGGTTTCCGTCATTGAGGTATTGTCATGAAAAGACCCTATCAGCCCCATAAGATTTCCCGTCTCCGCACCCATGGATTCCGCGCCCGCATGGCCACCGCCGATGGCCGCAAGGTCCTGTCCCGCCGTCGCGCCAAGGGCCGCAAGCGCCTGACCGTGTCCGTGCACCAGAAATAGTCCCCCCCGGTGATCCTGCGCATTGACCTCCGCCTGTTCGTTCCCGAAGTCGGTTCGTCTGCTCTGCCGGACTGACTTTCTGGCCGTTCAGAACTCGCGTCATCGCGTTGTCGCGTCTCGCGTGGTGTTCTTTCTCCTGAAAAACGAACTGGGTCGCTTCCGGGTGGGGTTCACCGTCTCCCGCAAGTTCGGCTGTGCCGTCCAGCGCAACCGGATCCGACGACGGCTCAGGGAGGCCATCCGCAGTGCCTTGCCATTGCTGGCCACCTTCCCGATCGATGTCGTCGTGCTGCCCCGCGACGGTGTCCAGACCGCGGACTTCGGTGACCTGCAAAGCGACATCGGCCGCCTGGTGCGGCACCTCCGGGAGCGCTCCCTTTGATTTCCCGATTTTTCATCGCGTTGATCACATTTTACCGCAAATGGATCTCCCCCGCCAAGCGTGTCCCCACCTGCCGATTCCTGCCGACCTGCTCGGAGTATTCGATCGAAGTTTTCCGTCATCGGGGCGCCTGGGTCGGTTTTTGGTTGACTCTCTGGCGGATTTTGCGTTGTCATCCCTTCGCGCGCGGCGGCTATGATCCGCCTCCGATTCATCCCAAGTCCCATGAAGGTACCCGTATGAACAAGCTGCATGTCTGGATTTTCCTTTTGATTTCAGTTGGTTTCTGGTCGATTTCCCCGGTCGGCGCCCAGCCGGCACCCGCGGTCGCCCCCGGTTCGACCGCGGTCACGCCTGCGGCCCCCGCGGTCGCCCAGTGGAAGGCGGTCGCCGAGCTCTTCAAGGACGGGATCGGCGCCATGCCGGCGGGCGCGGTGACCGCCATCGCCTGGGGCGCCGGCATCGGCTTCGTGCTGGCGATCCTCGAGAAGGTCCTGCCGCAGAGCGCGCGCAAGCTCGTCCCGAGCCCGACGGCGATGGGCATCGCCATCGTCATCCCCTGCCATCGCGTCGTGAACAAGAGCGGCGAACTCGGCGGCTACGGCGGCGG
>PHBF01000218.1 GCA_002841905.1 Deltaproteobacteria bacterium HGW-Deltaproteobacteria-17 | reverse complement strand
GCTTCTTGAGTCTTTCATGGCGGTTCCTCCGGTGGATTGGAACGTAGCGCATTCTTGACCGGGGCGCAACCCGTAGAACGGCGGAGTTGCCGACCCTACGGCGCGTGCCTTGACTTGCGGCTCCATGCACGTTCACTCGGGAGACTGCCTGCCTCGGGAAGCACATGGTCCACCAGATGCGCGGCGCTGTCCGCAGCGCGTTTTGCCCAGCATGAGGGGCATAGCCGTCCCTTGCACGAGAACGCGACGAGCCGCTCGAAACCGCAGGTTGGGCATCGCAGGCGCGCGAAGCCGTTGGCGAGAATGCCGCAGTCGAGATATCGCCGGAACTCCTTCTCCACGAACGCGGGGTAACCGGAGCCGTCCGCGCTCGCCTGCCGGGCCTGCGCCAGGAGGGTTTCCAGATGGTCGCGAACCAATGCGTAAAGGGCGGTCTTCTCCGGCTCGCGCCGCCGGTAGGTCGCTGGCAGCGGCCGCAGCGCATCTCCGGGGGCGCGCTCGTAGTGCAACGCCGGTCCCGTGGACCCATGCACAGCCCGCTGGTGCGGTTGGAAAAAGCCACATCATTGTTACGTCCTACGCACTATAAACCGCATCGGAGAACGTCACAAGTTCATTATTACATGGGCGCCGCCGGGCCTATGACGGTCGTGAGCCGCGACACGCCTCGGCCCCTGGGGGACTCAGGGCGGGCTGCCTGGAACCCTGCTCAGGGATTGGGCAGATAGACCCAGAGGTCGAGGTTGTATTCGGAGGATTCCAGGAGGGCGAAGGCCGGCAGTCCTTCGGGAGAGGGCACCATGGATGCGTTGTCCAAGTATTCATACAGACTTCCCTGCAACGCATGGCCGAGCTGGTGCCAGCGGCCGTTCCAGGCCGCCAGCATGTACATCCAACTGAACGGCGTGTCATTCGTCAGGTAGGAGAGAAAGACCTGTCCCTGGTCATCGGCGATGAGCCTCATCTGGCCGGCCCCCTCGCCTGCGGGTGAGAAGGGGCCGAGGGTCTGCCATCGCCCGGAGGCGCGCCGCGCGACGGCGACCTGGGTGGTCCCCTCGTCCGCGTCCGCGAAAAACACGAAGCCCACAAAAAGACCTGCCGCTGAGGCGGTCAGGCGATGCTCCACCGTCCCCGCCGGGGATGTGAACCCCAGGTCGACCCAGTCGGTCCCCCCCGCGTGGACCTGCACCGTCGCTTCCATGCGCTGATTCACGGGGTCCGAGAGGTCCGGGATCAACGTCATGACCGTCGCGGCGCCATCCGGCCCGGTCACCAGATGCAGTTCGGCGCGAGAGTCCCAGGGCAGCTCCCCCACGGGGCTGCCCAGGGAGGTCCACTGCCCGGGTGAATCGATGCGGAACACCACGGGGACGCCCCCCAGACTCTGGTCCGTGGCCGCCAGCACGGGGTGTCCATCCGCGTCCAGGGCCAACCAGTGTTCTCCCATGGTGAAGTACCCCTGCTCGAGTTGATCGTCGGGGATCACCCAGCCCAGGCACTCCACGTCCCGGAACAGGATGTCCTCCATGCGGATGTGGTGGCATCTGGAGCTGAACTGGAAAAATGCGAGCTCCCCTTCATCGTTCGTAAAAGCGGTCAAGGGGGCGTCGCCGGCGCCCCAGAGCGCGCCCAGATCGGTGAAGGTGCCATCGGCGAGGCGCTTGAGGGCGTGGGGATGGGTCGAACCCTCGGTGTCGGCCAGGACGACCGGGAGCCGGTCCGCGGGATCCAGCGTCAGGTGAATGTAATCGACGGAGGTGGAGCCCACGACGCCAAGGTCTTCCATGGCCCCGTCCAGGGGCAGGCGCATCAGACGGGGAAAGCCCTCCGCGGCTTGGTCGAGGAAGGCGAGGAACAGGTCCCGGTCGGGGCCGGCCGTCCAGGACACCCGGGTGAGGCCGGGGGCGCCGATCGTGGCGAGGTGGTTCCAGGTGGACGCCCCGTCCCAGGTCCAGAACGCGACGCCGGCGTCGGGGTCCGTGTGGGAGACGACCAGTCCGTCCCCGACGGGGCCCACCTGGATCCCCAGGAGCTGGCCATCGGACTCGGGGCCGATGCGGCCGGCGTCCTGCCAGCCGTTTCCCGCGCGCCGATACGCACGCAGCTCCGCGGTGGCCGGCGTGGGCAGGTTCCGCGCGATCATGACCAGCGCACCGTCCCCGGAGACGGCCAGCCCCACGCACGCCCCGCCAGCGGAGATCTGTGGGCCGACGACCTGATCCCAGGAGGCGCCGTCCCAGCGTCGCAGCGCGCAGGGCTCGTGGAGCGTGCGGTGGGCCAGGTAGAGCATGTCTTCCGCGGGGACCCAGGCGAGGTAGGGCTCCATCCCGTCGAAGGTTCCGAGGTCCTCCACGCCGTCGTCTGCCGGGGACGGGATCGAGGACACGGTGACCTTGGCCGTGTTGGTGGTCTGGTCGAAATAGTCTGTGACGAGGAAGAAGGGAAAACCGGCCTCGGAGACGAAGGCGGCCGAGGAGCCGTAGGGGATGGCGTGCCCGAGGTCCCGGGTGACGAGATCGGACGAGGTCCAGTCCCGGCGGGTGTCGAACCACCAGCGCCAGGCGGTGAGGTGGCGTCCGATGTGCATGCCCACGATCCGACGGTCTTCTCCGTCGAGTACCACGGCCGGCCAGCCATCGAAATTGCCATAGGGATACATCGGGTCCTTCTCGAGGCAGAGCTCGGGATGCAGGAGCTGGCCGGGGCGGGCTTCGGATGCGCGATCCACCAGATCGCCGTCGATGATCTCGTAGTCACCCAGGATCACCGGGGTGCCCCGGGAGTCGATCCCGGTCAAGAGCGGCCCGGGGACCTCGTCCAATCGCAGGGCGCGGACATCGAGGAGGTGATGGGTGAAGGTGATCTCCGGAGGGCCGGCCTCGCCGCCGCCGTCACAGGCAAAAAGCCCGGTACCGAAAAGGAGCATGAAAACAAGGCCGCGGGACGGGATGGAATCGCGTTTTTTGACATGCCTGGCGGTCTTCATGGGATCAATCCTTGAGGCAGCGCACGGACGCGCCGGTGAAGAGGTCGTCGCCGAAGCGCCCGATCTGGCCCGTGAAGCCGATCGCCCGCACCCAGGCGGAGGTGTGCCAGCCGTCGGGGACCTCGGTGGCCGTCCAGAAGACCGCCTGCTCTCCGAGTTGGGTGAAGTCGCCCGAGCTCGCGTTCCGCCAGCCGCCGGGGAGGGCGGTGAAGCCGCTGTCGTTGGTCGAGGCGATGTCGGTGGACCAGTGGGCCGTTCCCGTCTCGCGCAGGGCGTGGGCCTCCTCCGTGCCGCGCCATTTTCCATCGCCCACGGGCTGATCCACCTCGGCGTCCGGCATGCCCAGGGTCCGCTCCAGGGTCTTCCACTCCTCGTCCGTGGGGAGGTGCCAGCCTGCGGGACAGAGTCCCCGGGTCGAGCCCGTGAGGCCGTCGTCGGAGGGGGCGTAGGCCATGACCTCGTCCCATTGATAGAGGCCGCCATAATCGCCATAGAATTGCGCGTCGTTGTCGTATCGGTAGTGCTCGGCGAGCCCGTTGTCGGTCTGGCGGTCCTCGGGGGAGAGGCACTCGATGAACCGACCCACGCGGAGGTTCCCGGCCATCCAGCACTGGTCGCCGATCTGCACGGTGGCGTAGACGTTGCCGTCCTCGTCGGCCACCGTCTCGGCGCCGGGGCAGGGCAGGCCGGGGAGGGGCGCGTTGACGCGGATGTAGTCCTCCTTGACCTCGGTGTCCTCGCCGTGCTCGTTGGCGACCGTGAGGGTCACCGTGTACATGCCCTGGGCGGCATAGGCGTGGACGGGGTTTGGCTCCTCACTGGTGTGGCCGTCCCCGAAGTCCCAACGCCACGAGGTGGGGGCGCGATCGCTGATCTCCAGGAATTGCACCGGGCTGTCCTGGGCGACCGAGCGGGGCGACGCCTCGAAGTCCGCCACCGGTCGCAGGGTGTCGTTCGTCCCTCTTCGCAGAATCAAGGTGATTTCGTCGGAGACGGACTCTCCAGCCGCGTTGACGGCGGTGGCCCGGATCGTGAAGGTCCCCGGATCCTGCCGGTATGCCGCGAATTCATAGGTGTAAGGGGATGCGGTCAGGGTCGCGGCCAGGGCGTCGTTCACATGGAACCGCACCTCGGACACCGGGCCCCGGACCCGGGTCTCCACGGGCACCCGCAGGCCACCGTCGTCCACGAACTCGGCGCCGTCGGCCGGCGAGGTGATGACGCATTGGAGCGCGTCGTCTTCCTCGTCGCAAGCGAAGAGGCCGGTCGCCAGGCCGCCTCCGAAGAGGACCAAGAGCAAGGTAAAGAAGAAGCTGGTGCGGGGGACGCGGGTCATCATGGATCTCCTCCTGGGATCGGGCCCCGGGTGTGGTGTCGCAAAGCCACGCCGGTCGACGCCTACTGCAGGGCCACGTCGTCGAGGTAGAAGTCGGCTGCGTCGGCGCCGACGTACTGCCAGGCAAGGCGGATGGACTGGTTGTTGAACTGGGCCGGGATGGGGAAGGTATACTGCAGCCAGTCCCAGTCCGTGAAGACGCCGCGGGCGGCGAGGATGCCGCCGGAGAGCGCCACGTCGTCGCCGCCGCCCCAGTCGCACACCACCTCCCACAGGGCCACGTCGTAGTTGCCCTCGGTGATGGCCCAGGTGTAGGAGGCCGCGGCCCAGAACGTGATGGACCGCCCGGAGCAGCGGATGGTGGGGCTGAGCAGCACCTCGTTCTGGTTCGCCAGGTTCTCGTCCCAGGCCACCCGGGCGCACCAGGAGCCCGAGTGGGTGCCGTAGGTGGCGGCGTCGGCGGGCCCCCAGGTGTACGAGCTCTGGCTCACCTTGGTCCAGCCGGTGGGGGGCACGACGCCGCTCTCGAAGCCCTCCGAGAGCGTGCAGATCTGGGCGCAGGCGGTGTGGGAGGCGCAGTCGGGGTCGTCGCAGTCGGCCAGGCCGTCGCCGTCGTCGTCGCCGCCGTTGGTGCAGTTCTCGGAGGTGACCTGACACACCGCGGCCGTGAAGCAGTCGGGATCGTTGCAGTCGATGGCGCCGTCGCCGTCGTCGTCGCCGCCGTTGTCGCACACCTCCCAGGTGGCCTGGCAGGCGACATGGGAGGCGCAGTCGGGATCGGCGCAGTCGGTGAGACCGTCGTCGTCGTCGTCTGCGTCATTGGTGCAGTTCTCGGAGTGGGGAGCCTGGGTTCCACCCGCGCAGGAGAGCAGGCCGCTGGAAATAATGATCATAAACAATAAATAAAATGAGCGACGCATCAAGTGCCTCCGGGCGGGTGTACCCGAAAAAGTATCCCGTGCAACGGCAGGATGTCAATGCGCAGGTGGATTTCCGCTTGACGGCGGTGTTGGCGACGGTCGCGTGCGACGACGACGCCTCGTCGAAGAACAACGCCAACAACGCGAACAACGTCAACAACACGAACAACGTCGTGAACCCGGCGCTGGTGCGCGTGGATGGGATCCCGGGCATCGCCACCGTGGAGGTGCTTCCGGAGCTCGCGGATCCGGTCCACGACCGGG
>PHBF01000217.1 GCA_002841905.1 Deltaproteobacteria bacterium HGW-Deltaproteobacteria-17 | reverse complement strand
TCTCCTCACCGCCGCCACCGCCGCCTGCCCCCGCCGCAGGAACGGTGCCGCCGGCCCCCGCGCCGCTGCCCGAGGCACATCCGGTGGGGCTGACCAAGGCGACCTCGGAGAAGGCGCGCGAACGGCGAAAGCGCGAGCGTGACCAGAAGAAGGAGGAGCAGGTCCGCGTCGACAAGGAGAACGAGACGATGCGGGTCAAGGCCAAGGCCGCCGCCAATGCCCTGCCCAGGGTCAGGCGTCCCTCGGTGGTGTGGCCCTTCATCGACCGCCTCGGCAAGGCCTTCGTGAACACGCTGGTCAACATCTTCCTCGGGGTGCTGGTCATCGCCATCGGGGCGGGCATCCTGTACTTCACCCGCTCCGAGGAGGCCCAGGAGAAGAAGGATCCCAAGCGCACGCCCATCGCCGATCCGGCCAGGGAGTGCAAGCGCGGCCCGGTGGAACTGACGCTGGTCTCGGATCCTCCCGACGCCGAGGTGTGGCTCGACGGGGAGAAGATGAATCTCCCGTCCCCCTGGCACAACGTGAAGACCGACATGTGCTACAACGTCCCGCTGGCCATCCGCATGGTCAAGGGGGACCTCTCCTACGAGCAGAAGGTGGACTACCCCGTCGAGGGGGGGCGCATCAACCTGTCGGTGAAACTGGAGAAGGGCGGCAACATGGGCGTCGTGCCCGACTCCTCCGGCGGAGGCTCCGACGACGACCCGGGCGGTTCGTCCCGTCCCGGCGGTTCGGGGTCCCCGGGCATGCGTCCGGTGCAGGACATGTCACCCCCGGATGGTCCGCCTCCCGAGGGGCCGGTGGATCTCGCCGGTGGCGTGGGGGTGCTCAAGATCACCTGCTCGGCGCCCTGCACGATCCTGATCGCCGGCAAGAACAAGGGCAGCGAGAAGGTCTTCCGCCTTCGCGCCCGCAAGGATCCCTACGACATCCAGGCCGACTTCGGCTCGGGCGTCCTGTCCGAGATCAAGAAGGTCTACATCTTCCCCAACCAGGACAACTTCGCGCACTTCTCCCACCCGTAGAACGCAGAAGAAGAAGAAGAAATAAAAGAAGAAGAAGAATTGACCGCGGAACACGCGGAACACGCGGAACACGCGGAACACGCGGAAAGGAGCGGGAAACCGCTCACCGCGGCGCCGCGGCGCCATACGGTGCATCGAAGCGGCGGGCGTAGGCGTGGTGCTTCCTGAGGTTGCTGTTCCAGTAGAAGTTGAGAAGGCCCGTGCGCATCACCACGCGGAGCACGCGCAGCTGCCAGGGACCGAAGGTGCGCGGCCGGGCAAGCCTGGCCCGCAGCCCGTCGGAGAAGCGTCCCTCGCGGCCCAGCTCCCGGCCTGCCCGGACGAAGGCCGCCCTGGTCCTGGCCACCTGCCAGGCCGGCATCACACGAATGCCCTCGACGCCGCCCTTGATGAGGGTGCCGGCGTGCACCCACCCCAGCCTGCCGCAGAGCCGGGCGAGGTAGCGGGCGACGGCTTCGGAGTGGATGGACTCCGGAAAGCCCGATTGCACGACGAAGGCGACCCGCTTCCCCATCAGTTGCGCGGGATCTGCGGTGCCCACGGCCTCCAGGAAGGCCTTCACGAGGCCGGGCATCGAGTCGGTGTAGAGCGGGAAGACGAGCACCACCTCGTCGGCGGCCAGGAAGGCCGCGCGCTGGACGTCGAGGTCGCCGATCCTGGCCAGATCCAGCACCGGGGGTTCGGCCACGCCGGTTTCCGCCATCCCCTGGGTGAGCCAGGACAGGATCAGGCGGGAGTTCGAGTTCTTCCCCCGGGGTGAACCGTTAAGCAGCAAGCGCGTCATGAAGGACCTCCTCGATGGGTGTGGACGTCGTGGCCACCAGCCGCAGCTTCGTCCGGGTGTTCTTCGAAAAGCGCTGGAACAGGCTGGCCGCGATGTCCAGGTCTTCGTCGGTGTCCTCAGGGGTGGGACCGACGATCAGGCCGATGTCGGCGTTGTGCGCGTAGCGATGACGGTGGTGGCATTCGCCATCGACGAGCTCGATGTACGGATGCGCCAGGGGGATGAAGCGGTCCTGGGTCTTCTTGAGCAGTGCACTGATCGCGCCCAGGATCAGCGGGCTCGCCCATACCACGAGGTCGGCGCGGACCATCTCGGGATAGAGGCCCGCCATGGCGTCCTTCCGGGCGCAGACCCCGGGCGTCTTCCACCAGCACGACCAGCAGCCGTTGCAGTACGCCAGCTCCAGGGACCGCAGCTGGACGACCTTCGTCTCGTGCCCCCTTCGCTCCAGCTCCCGGGCGAAGGTCGCGAGATAGTCGTCAAACGGCGAGGGTTCGGGATTTCCATTGAGGACCAGGCAGTACATGTTACCTCCAATGCGTGATCAAGGGTTCGCGTCCACACAATGTTGACGCCGTCAACATGATCTTTCTAGCCGAAAATGTTGACACTGTCAACACTCATTTTTCAATGCAAAATCAACGGTCCTTCCCTTTGCAATCCAAAGTGCTGGCCTCCACCACCTGTTTTCAGTACTTTATCGACACGACCCCGGCGCGACGCCGGGGAGGGAGCCGGATGAAAGGCACGAAGAGCTATCACCACAAGGACTTGAAGCAGGCCTTGCTGCAGCACGCCGTGCGCCTGATCCAGGACGAAGGCATGAAGGGCTTCTCGATGAGGAAGCTCGCCGCCCTCGCCGGGGTGAGCCACACGGCGCCCTACCGCCACTTCGCCAGCAAGGAAGAACTGCTCGCCACGCTCATGCTCGAAGGTCACATGCGCCTGCGGGCAGCCCTGCTGGCCACCGCGGCCGCCACTTCCGGGCGGGCCCGCGACAAGCTCCTGGCCATGGGTCGGGCCTACCTCGACTTCGCACGCGAGCAGCCCGAGTACATCAGCCTCATGTTCTCGGGGGAGGGGATGGCGGCGGCCATGAGCGTCGCGAGCAGGCAGGCCGAGTTTTTTGCCGAAGACTCGGACTCCTTCGGCCCCCTCGAGGAGGCCGTGCGGGCCTGTCAGGCCGAGGGCAGCCTGGATCCGTCGTCGGATCCCGGCGCGCTGAGCTTCGCCGTGTGGTCCCAGGTCCACGGGCTCGCCCTGCTGCGCAACGAGGGCATGATCCGGCTCATGGCGGCCGAGCGCGGCTACACCGAGGCCGACACGCTCGACGCGGTGTTCGCCGTCTTCTCCCGCTGGTACGGGCCGGCGGACCCCGGCTGCGGGCCGGCGGACCCCGGCTGCGGGCCGGCGGACCCCGGCTGCGGGCCGGCGGACCCCGTGGCAAAGAACTTCTTGTGAACGGGGATCAGTCGATGCGGAGGCGGACGCTGCCGTGCTGCGACAGGTTCTGGCGGGCGGGGGCGCCGGTGAGGCGGAGCTCGCCGCTGCCGTTGACGGCGCCCTCGAGGCTCTCGGTCACGTCGGCGTGGATCATGACCTGTCCGTGGAGGTCCAGGAACAGCCGCTTCATCGGACAGGACTTCATCTGGAGGACCGTCATGCCACGGGTGCTCACCGACAGCCGCTCCAGGGGCGTGTCGCAGGTGCCCTCGATCCAGACCGCGCCGTTGCCCGACACGTTCAGTTGGTCGCCGGGGGTGCCTTGGAGCTTCAGTTTCATGCTCTTCCTTGCCTCGACCAAGGACAGGCGCGGCCCGGAGATCTTCAGGCGCAGGGCCAGCTCGGCGAAGCGACCGGTGAGCCGGTTGGTGAAGATCACCTTCGTCCCCTCCTGACGCATGGAGAAGGCCCCGGAGAAGCGCTCGGGCACGGAGATCGTGACCGAGGTGGTGTCGGCGTGCTCCCAGGTGACGTCGAAGGCACCGTCGAGCTCGAGGGCGGAGAACTCCTGCACGCCCAGGACCTGATCCTTCCACGGGCCGGTCAAGGAACTGGCGTCCCGCAGTTGTTTGCCGTCGGGCGACACCCAGGCCCGGGTGACCGACGAGAAGGCGGCGATGAAGATGACGATCAGCAGGGCGGCCGATCCCCAGAATCCCCAGAAGATGCGGTTACTGGTTTTCATGGCGCACCTCCTGCCGGGCGGCCTTCCACTGGCTCCACAGGGGGGCCAGATCGGTGAAGTCGATGCCGAGCAGCTCGATCTTGCGGAAAAAGCTGGTCAGTTCCTCGTCGAGAAAGTTCTTTTTGCGTTGCTGCATGATGGTCTCCCTGGCGTTCTCGGACACGAAGGTGCCGACGCCGCGTTGATTGTAAAGAATTCCTTGATCTGTCAGGTGCGAGACGGTGCGCAGGATGGTGTTCGGGTTCACCCCTGCCTCGGCCGCCAGCTCCCGCACCGATGGGATCTTCTCCGCGCTGGCGTAGCTGCCCCTGAGGATCAGGTCGCAGATGCCGTCGGCCAGCTGCAGGTAGATGGCTCTGGGATCGGAGAACTGCATCTCACACCTCCGTTTCGCGCAGGCGGAAGTACGCGAACGCGAGCGCGCAGACCGGCATGACGCCCCAGAACCAGATCCGCCCGACCCAGGTCAGCCAGATCTTGAACGGGTAGTAGGCGATGGTGAGATCGCCGGTGATCCCCATGTGCGCCAGGGTCATCAGGACGCCTTCCTTGGCCTGCATGCCGTCGAAGTAGCCATGGAGGAACAGGCGGAAGACGAGGTAGCCGAAGAGGATCAGGACGAAGAACAGCGCCATGACCGAGAGCCAGGTCTTGATCAGGGAGTACTTGCGGTAGTACACGGCGCCGGCGAAGAACAGGCTCTGGAAGGCCAGGTAAACCGCCATGATCTGCAGGTGATCAAGGCTATTAATAAAGAAAAATGGGTTGGAGCGTCCCAGCACCAGTTGATTGATCCCCTCGGACAGCAGCTGGAGAAGCAGGTACGCCAGGTACGAGAACACCAGGTAGCCGACCGAGGTGAGCAGGTAGCGTGCGAGGAACTTCTCCTCGAAGGAGGCCGGGATCAGCAGGTAGTTCTGCGTGGACAGCGGGTGCCGCAGCTCGAGGAAGGCGCGGCTGGTGAAGATCAGGCCGCCCAGGCCCATGATCCAGGCGTACACGCCGGCATGGAACGTCCCGCCGGAGCGGGAGAAGGCGGCGATGAAGGAGAAGACGAGCACCAGCATGCCCAGGGCGGCCGCGCCGATGGCCAGCGGGCGGGTCCAGAAACGGGCGTCCATCATCAGCAGCCGGGCCAGACGGTTCAGGGAGATTTCGGGTTTACGCATGGGCGACCTCCTTGGGGGCGGCTTTGGCCCCGGAGAAGCGATCCGGGTGGTTGGTGACGGCCTTGAACAGGAACTCGAGATCCAGCGGGAGGGCGCCGGGCAGCGCGCCCTCGACCAGCGACAGGCTCTTGCCCAGGACCTGCTCCTCGTAGAGCACGACCGCGTCCGGCGGCAGCTCCCCGTGGAGGATGCTGTAGTGCGCGGAGAAGTCCTCGAGGGTCTGCGAGAACAGGATCTTTCCGGAGTCGAGGATGACGATGGGATCGATCAGGTGCTCGAGGTCGCGGACCTGGTGGGTGGACACCAGGATGATGCGGTCGGCGTCGAGCTCGGAGGCGCGCTTGTCCAGGGCCGGC
>PHBF01000216.1 GCA_002841905.1 Deltaproteobacteria bacterium HGW-Deltaproteobacteria-17 | reverse complement strand
AATGCCAGATTTTATGATTGCGAATTGAAATCACCTGTGCTACCCATCCATCACTGGAGGTCATCATGAACATCGATTCCCTTTGGGCCAACGTGCAACCCTACCTGGTCGATTTCGGCTTCCGCCTCATCGCGGTGGTCATCATCTACATGGCCGGCAAGATCGGCCTGGGCATCATCGACAGGGTGCTGAAGAAGGTCTTCTCGCACAGCAAGATCGAGCCGACCATCGTCAAGTTCATCCAGAACATGATCCACGTCGCCGTCAACGTGTTCGTCTTCCTGGCGATCATGGGCAAGCTCGGCATCGAGACCACCTCCCTGGTGGCCATCCTCGGCGCGGCCACCCTGGCCGTCGGCTTCGCCCTGCAGGGGTCCCTGGCGAACTTCTCCTCGGGCGTGTTGATCATGCTCTTCCGGCCGTTCAAGGTCGGCGACGTGGTCGAGGTCGGCGGCAAGACCGGCCTGGTGCACACCATCGGCATCCTGGCCTGCGAACTGATCACGCCCGACAACAAAAAGATCATCATGCCCAACGGCAAGATCATGGGCGACACCATCATGAACTTCACGGCCGAGCCCACCCGCCGCATCGACCTGGTCGTGGGCGTCTCCTATGGCGCGGATCTCAAAAAGACCCGGGCCGTCCTCCTCGAGGAGCTGCAGAAGAACAAGCTGGTGCTGGCCGAGCCCGCGCCCACGGTGGCCGTGACCGAGCTCGGCGAGAGCTCCGTGGACTTCTTCGTGCGCCCGTGGGTCAACACGGCCGACTACTGGACCGTGCGCTCCGAGGTCCTCGAGGCCGTGAAGCTCCGGCTCGACGCCGAGGGCATCGAGATCCCGTTCCCGCAGCGCGACATCCACATGCGCGGCACCAATCCAACCGCGTAAGGAGAGGGTCATCATGCTGAACAAATTCCTCGTTCTGGCAGTCACCTGTGCCGCCTGCCTCACCCTGTCCGCCTGCGAGGAGGAGTGCGACTGCGCTCCCACCCACGAGTGCGGCAACCAGGTGGTCGAGCAAGCCTACGGGGAGGAGTGTGACAGGGGGTCACTGAACAGCCTCGAACCCGGCGCCTCGTGCCGTCCGGACTGCCTGCTTGCGGGCTGCGGTGACGGCATCCTGGATCCGGACGAGGAGTGCGACGACGGCACGGCCAACTCCAACACCCTTGCCGACGCCTGCCGCCAGATCGTGAACCCCGAGTTCATGAACTACTTCGACACGCCGGACGATCCCGCCTTCTTCTGTCGCCAGGCCTTCTGCGGCGACGGCGTCGTGGACGCCCAGGAGCCGTGCGACGACGGCAACGATATCGACGACGACGCGTGCAGCAACGCCTGTGCCCTGAACTGACGTCCCTTCCCCCGACCCTGTGAATTATTGACACACTGTGTCAGGGGCGCCCCTGATCCGCCCCCCTGACGATCGTCGATTCATCCAAAAGAAGCCCGCCGGACATTGCTTTTTCATCTTGGCGCAGATCGTGCATCAGGTGGTGGTCGTGGAGCCCGACCTGGAACAAGGATCCAGTGGATCCCGAGGAGGAATCATGAAGAACCTGCTCTACCTGCTGCCGTTCGTCCTGCTGCTGGTGCTGGTGTTGGTGTCCAAGGCTTCGCCTCGGCAGGACCGGCAGAAGACCTCAGAAGCGATACCAGACCGAGAGGACCCCGTAGTGCAGCCAGGCGAAGTTGTAGACCGAGGCCACGTCGGCGCCGCCCTCGACGGTGCGGTAACCCAGGGAGACGCCGAGGTCGTCGGTGAGGTCATAGGCGATCCTGGCCGAGATGTCGAAGGCACGCCCGGGACCCCCGGCCAGGCCGTTGAAGTCGAACAGGACATGAAACCTGTCGGCGAACTCCCAGTCCAGCGCCAGGAAGAGCAGGGGCACGAAGCCCAGGTTGGTCAGTTCGCCCTTGCGGCCGTCCTGCTCCACGGCGACCTTCGCGTCGCGGATCTTGCCGGTGAAGCCCACCCAGGCGTGGAGCTTCTCCCGGTCGAGAAACCGGTAGTTGTAGTTGAGCCGCCAGGAGTTGAACTTGAACGTGAAGTCGGTCTTCTCGCCGGCGGGGAAGTCCACGCCGTCGAAGCGGATCGGGGCGTCGATGACCTTTGAACGCGTCACGTCCAGCGGCGCGAGCACGGCGGCCAGCCCATGACGGCCCAGGAGGTTCCAGTGCAGCGTCAGCCGGCCGGCCGGGAGCGGCCCGGGGCCGAGCATCTCCGTGAGGTCGATGCGCGTGGCGGTGGCTTCGTTGGGGATCTGGACCTCGTTGCGGGTCTGGAACAGGGCGCCGCCTTCGAGCTCGATCTTCCACCGGCCGTGGGTCGGGGGGTTCTGGGCCGCGGCGAGGCCGGGGAACAACGCAATCAGGATATATATCAAGGTTTTCATGGGGACCTCCGATGGGGTGACGGCTCCGAACCCGATTGAATTCGGAACGAGTCCTCCGAATATAAGCGCATCTCCAGGAAAGGCAACCCTCCGCACGTGCCATGACGGTTTTTCTGATTCACGACGAAAGGTGGATTGAATCAGGGGAGGGTTTCGTCCCCGGGACGTGGGCCGCGCGTACTTGACGCGGGCCCCGCGTACTTGACGCGGGCCGGTTCCTGCCCTACAAAAGACGTAGCTTCCGAGAGGTGTACGTGATGCCAAAAAAAATGTTCGTCTTCCTGATCCTGATTCCCATCCTCGTCATGGCCTCGTGTGACGATGGATCCAAAAAATCCAACCATAATAATATTAATAATATCAACAATATTAATAATGTTTTAAACAATATCAACAACATCAACAACGGCACCTGCGGAGACGGCGTGGTCGCCGCCGGCGAGCTCTGTGATGACGGCAACACCGCCCCCGGAGACGGCTGCGCGGCCGACTGCACGGTGGAGGAGCGCTGGACGTGCGACACCGCCACCCCGAGCGTCTGCACGCCCTGGGACGCCGAGCGGTGGGCCCGGGCCCTGATCGCCGGCGAGGTCACCACCGAGGCGGCGTTTTCGGCCATCGACGGCCTGACGGGGTTCCCCGTGAAGACCGCCTCGGGCACGTTCCTCTTCCTGCACTGGTACGAGGGCGGCGAGTGGACGGTGGCCGGCGACTTCAACGACTGGTTCGAGGTGGGGATGGCCCGCCAGGGGGACTTCCTGTGGACCGAGGTGGAGATCCCGGACGGCCGCGGCCTCAAGTACAAGTTCGTCAGCGCCGGGGTCTGGCAGTCCGATCCCTGGTCCCGCAGCTACACGTACGACGAGTTCGGCGAGATCAGCTACGTCCTGCCCCCGACCGACCTCTGGCACCTCGAGCGCTGGCATGGCCTGGCCGCCGAAGGCCTGGCCGAGCGCATGCTGCGGGTCTACGTGCCCGCCGGCGCCGGTCCCTGGTCGGTGATGTACATGCACGACGGCCACACGACGGCCAGAACCTGTTCGATCCCGACGCGATGTGGGGCGGCTGGCGGCTCCAGGAGGCGGTCGCGACCGCCGGCTACGAGCTGCTCATCGTGGGCATCGACAACTCCGTCGATCGCATGACCGAATACACCCACACCGACGACGAGATCGACGGCCAGACCTTCGTGGCGCAGGGGGACGCCTACGCCCGGCTCGTGGAGCTCACCGTGCGCCCGTGGATCGAGGCGCGGTATCCCACCAACGGGCTGCGGGGCGTGATGGGCTCGTCCCTGGGCGGGCTGATCAGCCTCTACATCGCCCACCTGTACCCCGAGGTCTACCACTTCGCCGGCTCCCTGTCGGGCACGCTGGGGTGGGGAAAGTTCGGCCTCGACAACCCGCTGATGCGCGAGCTCTACGAGACCGCCGGGTTGCGCGACTTCGCGATCTACGTCGACTCCGGCGGCGCGGCCCCGATGGATGGCTGCACCGACGCCGGCGGCTTCGTCATCGCCGAGGGCTCGGACAACTACTGCCAGACGCTGGCCTTCTACGACGCCCTGCTGTCGCTGGGCTACACCGCCGACGTGGACGCGCACTACCTCTGGGACGAGAACGCCGAGCACAACGAGGCCGCGTGGGCCTCCCGCGTGGACGTCCCCCTGGGGATCTTCCTGGGTCTGTCGGTTCCCTAGAGAGCCGACCCCTTGACCCTTTTTGCATTGAAACTCTCCATGTCCACGTCCATGTCCATGTCGAAATCGCAATCGCAATCGCAATCGCAATCGCAATCGATATCAGCTGGCACCCGCTATCGTCGTTTTCGGCTGCGGCTGCGGCTGATGCGGCGATTGGCGCGGTATCTCTGCTTGAGGATGCCCGTCACCCGGCTCGAGCTGGGAAATCCCCCGGTGGGCAATTGTCTTGCCCATTTCCTTCCGAAATGGACGGGTTCCACCAGGGTGGTCCGGTTTTTTCTGGCCCGGTCTTCGCCATCCTTGTAGATGGATAAATGAAAATGATCCCGGTGATCCCGGTCGGAGTCCGGGGTGAGGATGGCCTTGAAATACTTTGTCTTGTCCAGATCGCAGGCCAGCTGCCGCAACAATCGTCCACCCCGCCGACGGGCATGGCCTTCACAGGTGGGGCCCCGGCCCAGGTGACGTTCATAGTCGGCGTCCACCATGTAGGTTTGACCTTTGTCCGTGACGACGCCGTACAAATCCATGGCGAGTCCGTAGGCATGTCTGGACAGATGGCTGGAATTCTTGACCATTCTATATGAATAAAAGTTGCCCACGATCAAGCTCCGGATGCCTCCATTGGCGCTGAAGATGCGTTGGGTTTTCAACAGGATGAAGGCCATGCGGCAATCCATGAGCGGTTTGGCCCGTTTGCGGCCGTTTTGCAGGATGAGCTTCCCGATCCGGCCGTCGGTCAGGATCACGGGGGTCCGGATATTTTTGCTGGCAGGGCCCCGTTTGTAGGCCACCCCTTCGCGCGTCAGGGCACGAAGGCACCACCGTTCCGGTTGGGCGGCACGGGGGGTTCCCCAGGTGGCTTCAGGGACCGACAGGACGGCCAGGAAAACTGACAAAGTCAGAAAAAAGGACCCAACAGGCTTCAAAGAATGACTGGCGTTCATTTCCCAATCCCCATGGTTGAACGAAACAAGACTCAGGACGCGTGGGTTGCTGGCTCGACAAGATTAGGGCGGCGCCAGCCGGCGGGGACAGAGGGACACGAAGGGGAGGTGCGGTTGAGACCGGGAAAGAAGTGGGTAGCCGAAAACGAAAAACATAAGGTTCATCATAGCGGTTTCCCCGACAAGATCAACCCGGGGATCCTTTTGGAATCGGAAAGTCAGTTGCCAGGAAGAGCCTCACCCTGTGACGCCGACGTCATGGACCAGGTGTCCACGCGGTCGCCCGAAACGCATTGACAAAATCCCGGAATGAAATAAGCCTTCATGATCAAGTGGTTTTGATTGACCAATGATCCAGGAGAACGAAGATGATCAAGTCCCTGCTGTTCCTGCTGCTCATCCTGACCCTCGGGTGCGACGCCAAGGCCCCCGGGAGCTGCCCCCCGCAGCCCGGTCCGGTCCCCCAGCCCGGTCCCACGCCCGTGACCGCCACGCCCGCCCGGATGCCCGACGCCGCGCCGCCGGTGTCCGGGCCCGTCCTGGCGCCACGGACGACGCTGACCTCCGACGAGGGCATGTGGACGTTTGACAACTTCCCGTCGGACCAACTGAAGCAGCGGCACGGCTTCGCGCCCACGAAGGAGTGGCTCGACCGCGTGCGCCTCTCGTCGGTGCGGCTGGCCCAGGGCTGCTCGGGCAGCCTCGTGTCGCCCTCGGGCCTGGTGATGACCAACCACCACTGCGCCCACCGGTGCATCCAGGAGTTGTCGACGCCGCAGAAGGATTACATCGCCGACGGGTTCCTGGCGAAGGAACCCAGGGACGAGGTCCGCTGCCCGGGCATGGAGATCAACCGGCTCGTCGAGATCACCGACGTCACGGATCCGATGACCAAGGCCGCCGCCGGGCTCGACGACGCCAAGGCCAACGAGGCCCGGAAGGCCGAGCAGTCCCGCATCGAGAAGGCGTGCGCGACCAGCGACCAGGTGCGCTGCGACGTGGTGAGCCTCTACAACGGCGGGAAGTTCCACCTCTACCGGTACGAGCGCCACAAGGACGTGCGCCTGGTGTTCGCGCCCGAGCTGGACATCGCCTTCTTCGGCGGGGATCCCGACAACTTCATGTTCCCGCGCTACGACCTGGACATGACCTTCCTGCGCATCTACCAGGACGACAAGCCCGCCGCGCTGACCCCGTACTTCAGGTGGTCCAAGGCCGGCGTGGCCGAAGGCGACCTGACGTTCGTGTCCGGGCACCCGGGCAGCACCTCGCGCGGCGTCACCGTGTCCATGCTCGAGTTCGAGCGCGACGTGGAGCTGCCTTTCAGGCTCATGACGCTGTTCGAGCTGCGGGGCATGCTCAAGGAGTTCCAGCGCCGCGGGCCCGAGCAGAAGCGCATCTCGTCGCACATGCTCTTCGGCGTGGAGAACGGCCTCAAGGCCATGCGCGGCATGCACGGCGCGCTGCTGGATCGCGCCCTGATCGCCCAGAAGATCGCCGCCGAGCAGGCGCTCAAGAACGCGGTGGCGGCCGACCCCGAACTGAAGAAGGTCGTCGGGGACGCGTGGGGCGGCATCGAGCAGGCCGAGGCGCTGCACCGCGACCTGTTCAAGGCGTACCAGCTGCTCGAGCGCGGCTGGTATCCGAGCCCGCTGTTTCGGCACGCGCGCACCCTGGTGCGGGCGGCCGAGGAGCTGCCCAAGGCCGACGACGCGCGGCTGCCCGAGTTCACCGACGCGCAGTTCCCGCTGCTGCGGCAGGGGCTGATCGCGGGCGCGCCGATCTATGACGAGCTGGAGACGACGGTCCTCGGGCTGTTGTTCTCGCGCATCCGCGACGAGCTGGGACCGGACCACCCGTTCGTGAAGAAGATCTTCGCCGGGAAGGACCCGGCCGCGATCGCCGCCGAGGTCGTCGCCAAGACGACGTTGAAGGACCCGAAGGTCCGCCAGGCGCTGCTCGACGGCGGAAAGGCCGCGGTGGACGCCTCGACCGATCCCCTGATCCTGCTGGCCAAAGTCATGGACGCCGAGGCCCGCGCGGTGCGCAGGCGGTACGAGGACCAGGTCGAGGCCGCGATCAAGACCCGCCTCGAGCAGATCGCCCGCGCGCGGTTTACAATCCTCGGCACCAGCGTGTATCCCGACGCGACCTTCACGCTGCGGCTCTCGTTCGGCAAGGTCCAGGGCTGGGAGGAGGCCGGCAGAACCGTCCCGCCCCTGACCACCTTGGCGGGCGCCTTCGACCGGCACACCGGCAGCGCCCCTTTTTCGCTGCCCAAAAGCTGGCTGGCCGCCCGGGAGAAGCTCGACCTGACGACCCCGTTCAACTTCTGCGCCACCAACGACATCATCGGCGGCAACTCGGGCTCCCCGGTCTTCAACCAGGCCGCCGAGATTGTCGGCCTCGTGTTCGACGGCAACATCCATTCCCTCGGCGGCGACTACGCCTACGTGCCGGCCAACAACCGCATGGTGGCCGTGCACTCCCGCGCTATCGTCGAGGCCCTCCGGAAAATCTACGGCGCCGACCGCATCCTGACCGAGCTGGGACAGTAGTTCCCGGGTGACAAACCCGCTTCAACAGGGTAGTGTGGGGAAACATCTGAAAGGAGCCATGGATGAGCGGCCTGCTTTCCACCCTCTTCGAGAACATCCAGGACAACACGGCGTATGCGCTCGTCTTCCTCTTCGGCGGCGCGCTGGTGCTGTGGGGGATCACCAGCCGGGTCGTCCTGCCCGCGGTCCATTTCGTGATCCGGAAGAGCCCGACCAAGTGGGACGACATGCTGGCGCGACGGAAGGTGCTGGAGAAGCTGGTCCTGTTCCCGGCGCTGGTCTTCCTGAACAGTTTCTCCTTCCTGATCGATGACTATCAGCCGATCCTTCAGAAGGTGGTCCTGCTCCTGTTCACCTGGATGTTCATGCTGGCCATCGACCGCTTCCTGGTCGCGGCCAACGACATCTACGAGTCCCTCTCCATGAGCCGGTCCAACTCCATCAAGGGCTTCGTGCAGGTGGCGGAGCTGCTGGTCTACCTGTTCGGCGGCATCATCATGATCGCGATCATCATGGGCAAGTCGCCGTGGATGCTGCTCTCGGGCATCGGCGCCATGACGGCGGTCCTGTTGCTGATCTTCAAGGACACCATCCTGTCCCTGGTCGCCAGCGTCCGCATCAGTTCCAACAAGTTGATCGAGAAGGGGGACTGGATCGAGATGCCCCAGTTCGGCGCCGACGGCGACGTCATCGACATCGCCCTGCACAGCATCCAGGTGCAGAACTGGGACAAGACCATCACCTCCATCCCCACCCACAAGTTGATCGATGAATCCTTCAAGAACTGGAAGGGGATGACCCAGAGCGGCGGTCGCCGGATCATGCGCAGCATCCACATCGACCTCGACAGCGTGGCCTTCCTCGACGAAAAAATGCTCGAACGTATGGAAAAAATCGAACTTCTAAAAGATTACCTCAAACAGAAGAAAGCCGAGATAACCGAGCACAACCAGGCCAAGGGCCTCGACGAAAGGGACTTCGTCAACGGGCGCCACCTGACCAACCTCGGCACGTATCGCGCCTACATCGACAGATATTTGCAGGATCACACAGGGATCCACCACGGCATGACGACCATGACCCGCCAGCTGCAGCCCGGCGCGACGGGGCTGCCCCTGCAGATCTACGCCTTCACCAACACGACCGAGTGGGTCCGCTACGAGGGGATCCAGTCCGACATCATGGATCACCTGCTCTCGATCCTGCCCGAGTTCGGACTGCGGGTGTTCCAGTACCCTTCGGGCAACATCCTCGGCTCCCTGAAGAACCTTTGAAAACCGTCAAGTCAGCTGGGCACACGCCTTCGCGGCGACACGGTCCCCCACCTGTGATAGAAGTTTTC
>PHBF01000215.1 GCA_002841905.1 Deltaproteobacteria bacterium HGW-Deltaproteobacteria-17 | reverse complement strand
AACAATCTCGCCGCGGTCAGTCCATCATTTTCTGAAATTACTTTATTTTTGTTATAATAGCTATGGAAAACTCCGGCTAACTCATTTAAATAAAAAGGAATGCGGTGAGGCTCTAAAGATTTAGCGGTTCCATAGATAGTTTCAGGATAACGCACCAGCATTTTGATCAATGTTTTTTCTTCCGGTTCTCTCAAAAAAGAAAGATCGGTATCAGCGTAAACCGGCATAGCAATGCCACGCTCCTGCGCCATTTTCAAGATGCTGCAAATTCGCGCGTGGGCGTATTGCACATAATATACGGGATTTTCATTGGATTGCTTTTTGGCCACTTCCAGATCGAAATCAAGATGGCTGTCGGATCTGCGCATGAGAAAATTATAGCGGGCGGCGTCCCTGCCAACTTCATCAAGCACTTCCCGCAGAGTTACAAATTCGCCGGAACGCGTGGACATTGCCACAGGCACTCCGCTCCGAAGAAGATTTACTAATTGAACAAGAATTATTTTTAAAGATTCTTTACTGTAACCCAGTGCCTGAATTCCCGCCCACATACGCGGCATATAACCATGATGATCCGCGCCCCAGATATCAATAACCGTATCAAAACCGCGGGCAAATTTATTCTGATGATAGGCGATGTCGGCGGCAAAATAAGTAGGTTCACTGTTTTTACGGATGACAACCCTGTCTTTTTCATCACCGAAATCAGTTGTTTTAAACCACAATGTCTCGCCGTCGGAATAAATAAATCCCTGCTTTTGCAATTTATCCAGCAGCTTAGTCACTCCATCATTTTTATATAATTCTTTTTCACTGAAATACTCATCGAAGACTACGCCAAAATCTCTCAAATCAATTTTAATTTCTTCCAGAATTATCTGTCCGGCAATAGAAGTAAAATAGCTTATTGCTGCTTCTTCGGTGGAGTGCAGATATTTCTCACCTTCTTCTTTAATAATTTTACCGGCAATATCTTTGATATAATCGCCGCGATAACATGTCTCCGGAAATTCAATTTTTTCGCCCAGCAATTCCCGATAACGCTGGGCCTGGACCTGGGCATCGGAGATTATATTTTAGTCATTGTCTCCCTCTTTGCGTCCCTCCTGTTCGGGCTGGCCTTTGCCCTCCTGCTGGGCGTGCTGGCCCGGGACTACAAGTCGGCCCAGATGCTGACCTATGCCATTTTGGTGCTGGCCATGTTCCCCATGATGATTGTCATGTTAAAAGATTTCGATACGGTCCCTCTATCGTTGCAAATTTTATTATTCATCATCCCGTTCTCCCATCCCATGATGGCGATGCGCCAACTGGCCCTGGAAAATTCCGGCTTCGTGCTCTGGGGCATCCTCTACAGTTTCCTCGCCGCCGGGCTCCTGACCGCCGCCGTGGTGCGCGTCTTCCGCGCCGAGGTCCTGGTCACCGGCATCCTGCGCTTCCAGAAACGGCCGCCCACCGAGGATTCCTGACCCATCCAAGTTGGGGGTGGACTTTTCCCCCGTTTCTGCTATGTATCCGCCTGTGTCCGACCGCGTTTTTCTTTCAACAAAAGGAGCTGATATGAAACGCACATCCCTGTTATTTATTATGTTATTGACCTTTGCTGTTTCTTTCCTGTCCACCGGCTGTGACGACGGCGGCAAGAAGAACAACAACAACGTGAACAACACCAACAACGCGGTCTGCGGCAACGGCATCCTCGAGACCGGCGAGACCTGCGACGGCACCGACCTCGGCGGACTGACCTGCACCGACGTCGAAGGCGACTTCACGGGCGGCACCCTGGCCTGCACGGCCGGCTGCGCGCTGGACACCGCCGGCTGCACCACCGCCTACACCGACGCCTGCGAGCTCGACAATCTCGTCTGCTCCGGCGACACGCTGCGCCTGTGCGAGGCCAACGTCGAGACCGGCTGCACCGAGTGGACCGACACCGACTGCACGCTCACCTCCGAGACCTGCGAGGTCATCGGCGGCGTGGCCCAGTGCGCCTCCTGCACCGACGCCTGCGTCATCGACGACGAGCGCTGCAACGGCACCGACGACGGCATCGAGTCCTGCATTCTCGGCGGCTCCGGCTGCACCGAGTGGCAGAACACCGCCTGTGACGTGGCCACCCCCGAGTGCCACGACCTGGCCGGCGTGCCGACCTGCCTGGCCCCCAACGGCTCCGGCGAGTCCTGCGCCGACGTCTACACCATCACGCTCCCCTTCTACACCGAGGGCACCGACTTCACGGTCGACTTCACGGCCGCCGACATGACCTTCACCGACGCCTCCTGCACGTTTGGATGGAACATGAGCGGCGTGGATGCCGTGTTCGCGGTGAACCTGATGGCCAATGAGACCATCATCTTCGCACAGGGCGGCGGTCTTGATGGCGCGATCTACATTCAGAGCGTCTGCGACGCCGCCGGCGTCTGCCTCGACAAGGCCGACGACGAGGTCGCCAACAATACCGAGGCCATCCTGTTCACGGCTCCGGCCGACGGCACCTACTATCTGACCGTGAGAGCCTATTCCGCCACCCCGTCCCCGGCGACCTACGCCATCGCCGCATATTACTTCGAAGACCCGGCCGAACTGACCTGCGACGACGGCTTCGACAACGACATCGACGGCCTCGTCGACTGCGAGGACGCCGACTGCTTCGGCATCGGCTCCTGCACCACCGAGACCGTGTGCGACGACGGCCTCGACAATGACGCCGACGGCGACATCGACTGCGCCGACGCCGACTGCGCCGGCCTGGCCCCCTGCGGCCCCGAGAACACGCCCGAGTACTGCGGCGACGGCATCGACAACGACAATGACGGCGACACCGACTGCGCCGACGCCGACTGCGCCGCCATCGGCCCCTGCGGCCCCGAGAACACCGACCTCCTCTGCGTCGACGGCATCGACAACGACAACGACGGCTTCGTCGACTGCGACGACGCCGACTGCGCCGGCTTCACCGTGTGCATGCCCGGCCAGTCCTGCACCCTGCCGCTGGAGATCACGACCTTCCCGTTCAACGTGACCGGCACCAACATGACGGCCGACTTCACCAACAGCAACAACTTCACGTACACGGCCGGCGGCTGCGGCACGGCCAACGGTTCCGAAGCCGTCTATTCCGTGAACCTGCTGGCCGGTCAGCGGATCAAGCTCGACGAGACCGGCGCGCTCGACGCCGTCATCCGCGTGCTGGGAACCTGCACCGACGTCACCCCGACCTGCCTGCTGTCCTCCGACTCACCCGAGACCAACCTGGTCTTCACGGCCCCCGCTGACGGCATGTATTATGTGGTCCTGGAGGCCTGGTCCGCCACCACCACCTCGGGCTACAACTTCACGATCAACCTGCTCCCGAACAACGAGACCTCCTGCACCGACGGCGTCGACAACGACCTCGACACCAAGATCGACTGCAACGACTCCGACTGCTTCGGCGTCGTGGGCGCCTGCGAGACCGAGCTCAACTGCGGCGACGGCCAGGACAACGACAACGACGGCGACGTCGACTGCGCCGACATCGACTGCGCCGCCGCCTCCGCCTGCGAGCTGGGCGAGGGTTGCGCCAACCCCGTGATCGTGTCCGCCTTCCCGTTCAACGTGACCGGCACCAACATCACCGCTGACTTCGCCAACGACCACAATTTCTCGTACACGGCCGGCGGCTGTGGCACGGCCAACGGCTCCGAGGCCGTGTTCGCCGTGTCCATGGTTGCAGGACAGCGGCTCAAGCTCGACGAGACCGGCACCGTTGACGCCGTCATCCGCGTGCTGGGCACCTGCACCTCCACCACCCCGACCTGCCTGTTGTCCTCGGATACCCCCGAGACCAACCTGTTCTTTACTGCGCCTTCCGACGGCATCTACTATGTCGTCCTCGAGGCCTACAGCGCCACCACCACCTCGGGCTACAACTTCACCATCGCCAAGTATGACGGCACCGAGACCTCCTGCACCGACACCATCGACAACGACGGCGACGGCGCCGTGGATTGCGCAGACACCGACTGCCTGGGCAACCCCTCCTGCCCGACGGTAATCTACAGTGAAGACTTCACTGGTGGGCTGCCCGGCGACTGGGCAATCTCCGGCGGTGTTTGGGCCGTTGGCACTCCGACCGCCGGCCCGGCCTCCTGCCCCAGCGCCCCCAACTGTGCAGGCACCAATCTCAGCGGCTCCTACATCGCCAACATGGCCTGGGATGCCCACTGCCTGACCTCGGGGAACATCGATTTGACAGGGCTGACCAGCGCCACACTTCTTTTCCAGAGCTGGATGTATACCGAATCCGGCGCATACGACGCAGGCAGAATCCAGGTCTTCTTTGGCGGTGCGTGGGTCAACCCCGCGACGGTAACACCTGTCTACACCGGAACTGTCGGTGGCGCGCTTGCCTGGTACTCCACCAGTCAGACCTGGCAGGGATTCGGTGCCAACCTGACTCCGTACGTCGGTGGTCCGATCCAAATCCGGTTCTGTTTCCGTTCCGACAGTAGTGTACAAAATGCCGGCTGGTTCATTGATAATGTGACCGTAACCGGTCTTTAATCCCTCCCCCTGACCTGACCCCCTTCCCACACACCAAGGCCTCCGCGCCGACCGCAATTCCCGGTCCAAACCGACCCGTTTTCTGCTATGCTGATCCCCGGCGGACGCCCGGTCCAGCGCGGCCCGGCCCCGCCCCGGAGGTCCCCGATGTTCCGCACCGCCATCCTGACGCTCACCCTGTCGCTTTCCCTGCTCACCGCCTGCGACGACGGCGGCAGGAAGACCAACAACGTCACCCCCGGCTGCGGCAACGGCGTGGCCGAGCCAGCCCTCGGCGAGCAGTGCGACGGCGCGGATCTGCAGGGCCTCGACTGCCGCAGCGTGCTGGGCGGCTTCGACGGCGGCGTCCTCGCATGTGACAGTTCCTGTCACCTGGACACCTCCGGCTGCCTGGGCTGCGACGACCTGTGCGACTTCGCCGGGCAGGTCCGCTGCAACCCCGGCGGGTCCGGCATCGAGACCTGCGGCCCCACGGAGGCCGGCTGCCTGGCCTGGGAGAACGAGCCCTGCGCGGAGGACACGCCCTTCTGCGTGCTTGACCAGGAGACCCCGACCTGCGCCGGGGCCTGCACCGACGCGTGCACCGCCGACGACGCCCGCTGCAGCGACACGTCCGACGCCATCGAGACCTGCGTCACCGGCGGTGGCGGCTGCACGGTGTGGGAGCGCACGCCGTGCGAGGCCGGAACCCCCCTGTGCATGGAAGACGGCGGTGCCCCCGCCTGCACGATGGTGCTCTGCGAGGACGCCTGCACCCCCGACCAGACGCGTTGCAACGGGACCGGCGACGGCGTCGAGACGTGCGTGGCCGGGTTCCCCTGCAACGCTTGGCAGAACGCCCCCTGCGACCCCGCCACGCCCGCCTGCGTGCTGCAGGAGGGCGACCCCGCCTGCGTCGCCACCAACGGCGCCGGCGAGAGCTGCGACGACGTGCGCCGCATCCCGGTGCCCTTCACCACCGCGGGCCTCGACTTCACCGCCGACTACGCCACGCGCG
>PHBF01000214.1 GCA_002841905.1 Deltaproteobacteria bacterium HGW-Deltaproteobacteria-17 | reverse complement strand
GGGCCTTCCTGAGCGCGGTCTGGGCCAGCTCGTCGAGCTTCGGATCCACGCTCTTCTTCATCTCCATGCCCACGACCCTGCCGTTGACGTCCACCGTCACCAGGATCTGGATCTCGCCCTGGATGCCGCGGCGCCGGGCCTCCTCCGGGTAGGGCATGCGCGGCACGGAAAGCACCCGCGGCATGGACTTGACAGTGACCACGGGCTCGGGCGGCGGCGGTTTGCGTTCAGGCGCCATGGGGGGCGGCCCGGCCATGTCCCCGACCTCCCCGACCACGGTCTCGCCCGAGGGCACGACGATGCCCTCTCCGCCGAACGAGTTCGGATCCAGGCCCACGGTGAGATCCACGTGGGTGGTCTCGGTGGCCTGCTGGGAGGGCTGCGCCGACATCGGTGCGCTGGACCGGGGCGGCGCCTTCTTCGGTTCAGGTTTTGGCTCTGGCTTCTTGGGTTCGGGCTTCTTGTCCTCGATGGGCTCGAACTTCACGATCTTCGGCTTCTTTTCTTCCTTGATGAGCACGTCCTCGTCGTCGTTGGAGAGGAAATCCGGCTCCACGAACTGCAGCACGATCAGGATGATCACGTGGACCGCGACCGAGCCGACGAGGGTGTAGTTCATCCGGTTCACGGGAGGCTCCTGCTCATGGGGAGGGCACCTTCTCGACCCGCTTGATGTTGAACGCGAACTCGGTCACGCCCATCTCCTTGACGATGTCGACGATGTGCATGACGCTGCCGTGCGCCACCTCCTCGTCGGCCGCGATGATGGCCTGGATCTTCGGTTTGGCGGGGTCCTCCGCGCGTTCACGGGCAACCGCCACGAGCTCGGCGAGCTTCACGCGAAGCTCGGCGTGGGTGACGGGCTTGCCGTTGAGCAGGATGTCCCCGGTCTTCTGCAGCATCACCGACACCGTCGTGGGCTGCACCGCCTCGGCGTTGGCCATCTTGGGCAGCTTGACCTTCACGGCCTGGTTCATGATGATCGGGGTGACGATCATGAACACCAGCAGCAGCGACAGCGCCGTGTCCACCAGCGGGGTCACGTTGATCCCGGTGACGCTCCCGTCGTCTTCGTCGTCGTTCTGCCAGGTGTTCATTTCTTCACCTCGGTCTCTTTGGGGATCGCCACAAAGTCGTTGCGCCGGGCATGGGTGAGCAGCAGCCTGGCGAGCTCCTCGGTGCGCGTCATGATGCCCCGGGCCTGGCGGCGGAAGGCGTTGTTGGCCATGACCGCCGGGATCGCGACGATGAGGCCCAGCGCCGTGGTGACCAGCGCCTCGGTGACGCCGAACATGACGACCTTCATGTCGGGGGTGCCCGACGCCCCCAGTTGATAAAACGATTTGATCAGCCCCGTCACGGTGCCGAAGAGCCCCAGGAACGGGGCGTTGTTGCTGACCGTTCCCAAAAACACCAGGAAGCGCTCCAGGAACAGGCGTTCCCGGACCATCACGCCCAGCATGGCCTCCTCGGCGGCCCCGGGCCCATACTGGATTTGTGCCAGGCCTGCGGACAGCACCTGCGGCGCGGTCTGGCGCATTTTGGCCAGCTCCTCGGCGCCCTCGGCATACTTGCGGCTGGCCAGGATCGCGGTCAGTTTCGCCAGGATGTCCTCGTGCCGCACCTTCGCGAAGCGGAAGAAGAAGATGGACCGCTCAATCATGATGGCCACGCTCAGGACCGACATCATCACCAGGACCCACACGACCCAGGACATGTCGATCAATGCCAGTTTTTCAAACGCTTGGTTGAGATTCATTCCTGTGGATTCCCTTCAATGATGGAACTTGGGCATGGCTGCCAGAATCGAAAACGGCTCGGACCAGGCGGCCTGGAATTGTACCTAGCGGCCGAAGAGCTCATCCTCTTCGGCGATCACGCGGTCGCAGTCATAGTCGGCGGTGATGCGGACACCCATGTAGTCGCCAGGCTTGTTTGTCACTTGTCCAAGCACCGGATTGACGTTGCGCGCGACGTCCCGTTCATCGTTGTTGCAGACGCGCATCACGGTCTGCCCCATGGGTATGATGCTGCAGCCGATCACCAGCTGCTCCAGGCCCCAGTTGGCCTGGCCCAGGATCAGGTCGTCGGTGGCCACGATGGCGTCGGTGCCGGTCCACGAGCGGATGACCATGTAGGCCTCCTTGACGTCGATGCCAGGCAGGTTGCTGGCGATCAGCGTCACCCCGGGCATGCCGTCGTCATCCATGTCGTAGATGCACGGGGGCTGGGTCGGGTTGGCGCCGCCGTCAGGGCAGGTCTGGGTGGCCACGTCGATGGGCAGCTGGTCGTTGAACTCGTCGGTCAGGCGCACCCCAAAGAGCGTGATCGCAGGATCGAAGCCCAGCCGCGAGCAGGTGGTGGTCCCTTCCTTGTGCATGGCCACATCCACGGCGCCGAGGTTGTCGAAGAAGCCGTCGAGGAACTGGAAGCTGGTGGGCTCGGGTTGTCCGGGCACCTGCACCGCCGGAATCTCGAGCCGGCACAACTGGACCCGCACCGACAGGTTGGGCACGTCATATTCGGCGATGAAGAGCAGCTCGGAGATCGCGTCCGTCTCGACGAGGCCGGCTGCGTTGATGTGCACATACTGGATGACCTTGCCGGCGAACCGCCCGGGGCCGCCGTTGTGATCGCTCACATCGTATTCGACGCCGCACTGCAGACCGCCGTCGGGCTGGTTGTTCGTGCTCGTCTGACAATGATTTCCGTCGTTTTCCTTCTCGGGTTCGCACATGTACGTGGCCATGGCGAGAGCGACCGCAAGACAGGCTTTGGCACCGAACATGCTCCACCTCCTGTTCGGACCTGCGTTCATAGCATGTTTTCAGAATTTCACCTAGCGTGTATTTTTCCACCGAATCGACGTTTTTGTCGTTTCAGCTTGCAAAAACCCGAAAAATCAGTATGCAGGACGCCGGCCTGGGTTGGTAGCTCAGCAGGTAGAGCAACGGACTTTTAATCCGTAGGCCGACGGTTCGAGCCCGTCCCAACTCACCATGTCCCCCCACAGGTTCCATCTGGCGGTCGCGCTGATTCTCGTGCTCGGTGTCATCGTAGCCGGCCCCCGCCCTGCCCGGGCCGATCCACCGCCCGTCGCCGACGGCCCCGTGGCCATGCTGGGCCTCGAGGCCGGCCTCGGCTGGATGCCCGCCGTCGGGCTCGCCCCCGCCCTGCCCGCCGCCCATGACTTCACCACGCTCGGCGCCGGGCTGAGGGTGCGCCTCCCGGGCCCTGTGGCCGACTACGTCGTGCGGCTCTCGGTCATGGACGTGCGCCTGAAGAACGGCAATTACCTGGGCCGCGGCCATGACTGGGATGACGTGCAGTTTGTCTGGTTCGATCCCGTGAGGCTGTACTATCTGCAGGTGAACCGGGAGCGGGTCTTCGCCCGCACGAGACCCTGGACCTGGCGTTGGAGCCTCGGCCTGGGGCTGGGGGTGCTCGACGGCGCCATGGTGATGCAGAACGCCCAGGGCTGCCGGTCCTCGAACTGGCGCACCGCCGACACCGATCCCGCGTGGGGCGGCTGCTACCATGATCCGGATCCGTACGGGTCCACCGTCGTCGACTTCCCGCCGGTCATGGGGTTTCTCCACGGCGCCGTCGGGGCGTCCCGCCGTTACGGGTCCGCCACCTTCCATGTCGAGGCCGGCCTCTTCCTGCCGGGTTTCATGGGGCTGACTGTGGCGTTGGAATGGGACTTTCCCCGGTAAAAACATGACCGGGAATCCCTTCAAAGGGGTTTTCCCTCTTGGCGCCGTCGGCCCGGATCTGCTATAAGACCTACCAGCCCGGCAGGATATGTCATGACGACCGAGAACACCTTCACCCAGGAAATCCTTTACAAGCACATCCTCGACAACATCTCCGACGGGATCTACGTCATCACACCGCAGCGAAGGATCGTGTACTGGAACCCCGCCGCCGAGAAGATCACGGGCCACACGCGACAGGACATCGTCGGCAGGACCTGCTGCGAGACCTTCCTTCGGCAGATCGACGAGGAAGGCCAGCCGTCCTGCGGCGTCTGCCCGGGCAGCCTGGCCCTCCAGGACCAGGGCACCCACGAAAAAAACGTGTATTTCCTGCACCGTGACGGCTACCGGGTCCCGGTCCTGCTCAAGGCCACGCCGATCCTGGGCCCCGGCGGCACGTTGATCGGGGTCGCCCACATCTTCCAGGACAACACCACCAACGAGATCATCTACCAGAACCTCGAGGAACTGAAGAAGCAGGTGTACGTGGACCGCCTCACCGGGCTCTTCAACCGCCAGTACCTCGAAATGCGCATCGCCGGCAAGATCGACGAATTCCGGCGCTACAACTGGAAGTTCGGCCTGCTCTTCATCGACGTGGATCATTTCAAGGACGTCAACGATCGGTACGGTCACCCCGCCGGTGACGAAATCCTGAAGCTGGTCTCCCAGACCTTCCAGGCCAACACGCGGCCCAGCGACGTATTCGGGCGCTGGGGCGGCGAGGAGTTCATCGGACTGATCAGTTCGGCCGAAGAGCATGATCTCTTCAAGCTCGCCCGCAGGTTCCGGATGCTCGTGGCCAACTCCAACCTGCGCAGGGAATCCGAGGTCATCCACGTCACCATCTCCGTCGGGGCCACCCTGGTCCACCTCGACGACACCGTCGAGAGCCTCGTCGGCCGCGCCGACCAGCTCATGTACCAGAGCAAACAGAACGGCCGCAACCGCGTGACGATGGAGTTCTCCAACCCGCTGTCGATTTGATGATTGGTTTGGTAAACATTTAGTAGGACGGGGGCTCCTGCTGGATCACCACGAGGCTGTGGGACGGCGTGACGTGGAAGAGCAGACCCGCGTGGACCGTCTCCAGCCGGACGCACCCGGCGGAGGCCGGCTTGCCCAGCTCCTCGAGGCCGTAGGCGACGCCGTCCTTGTCGAAGGGCAGCCCGTGAAAGCCGAACTTGGGCTTGAACTCCATCCAGTACGGCATGCCATCCCCTTCGCGGTACCGGACCAGGGCTTTTTTGTAATAGATTCTGTACATGCCGTCGGGCGTGTACCCGTTGCGCCCCGTGGACACGGGGAACACGGCAAGCAAAGTGCTGTGCCGGAACAGGTAGAGTTTCTGTTCCTTCTGGGACACGACCAGGCGCTTGGTGGTGTCCGGATCCCACGCCTCCAGATAATCATCAAGCGCTTTCTTGACGCTTTCGCTTCCTTGCACCATGTCGGAGATCAGCGGGACGTGCAGGAAGGACGCGCCGGACAACAGCAGGGAAAAGATCAGATGAACCATCGCCCGGCCAACTTAGCGGAATCCGGCCAAAAAACCAAGAAAAAGCCTTCCGGGAAGCACCGTGGGGTCGCAGGAGCCCCCGAAAGGCCCGGCCAGGCCCTGACAGGCTCCTGCGGGGCCGGAATGCAGGCTAGGAGCCTGTCGGGGAAATCCGACCGAGCAGCCGCGAGGCGAGAAAATCCCGGAAATGAGGCGTTTTGAGGGAGAATATTGGACATATTCGACCGAAAAACAACGAAATAGATGGGGTTTCGCAGCCCGCGGTGCGACCGAGGTTTTTTCCCGA
>PHBF01000213.1 GCA_002841905.1 Deltaproteobacteria bacterium HGW-Deltaproteobacteria-17 | reverse complement strand
CCGGCCTCCTACGGCATGACCGACACCATGGGACGCATGCACTCCGACGCGCAGTTCGCCGGCTCCTCCTCGGTCCCGGCCCACGTCGAGATGATGGGCCTGATCGGCATGGGCAACAACCCGATGGTCGGCGCCTCGGTCGCGGTCGCGGTCGCGGTGGAACAGGCCATGAAGAAATAGCCGATCCGGCTACTGCACCAATATTTTCAAACAATCATCAAGATATTCATGAACCGACACGGCGAAGGCGTGTTCGGTCCGGGCGCGGTGCAGGTTGTGCTCGCCCCGGGTGGCGAAGTGGGCGGGATCCCAGCCGAAGTAGTGCTCCTCGAGGACGTCGATCAGGAAGCGGGCCGTCAGTTCGTGGGCGATCAGTTCGATGCTCTCCGGGATCGCCGCCAGCTCGGGCCCGGCCAGCTCCGGGGCGCGCTGCAGGTAGGCCATGAAGAACGTCCGGAACAGCGGCATGGAGAAGCGGCCGTCCTCCCGGCACAGCGCGCGGCCGGCGTCGCCGAGCTCGCCGAGGATGCAGTGGCGGCCGACCGTGTCCAGATCCAGCAGCGTCACACCGTCGGCGGTGCGCCAGAAGTTCTCCAGCTTGGGGTCGCCGTGCACGATCCTCGAGGGCAGCGTGTTCCAGTCGCAGTCGGGGTGCAGCCGCGGGAGCACCTCGCGGGCGATCGCCTCCACCTCGCCGTGCAGGGGATGGTCCTCGTGGGCCCCGAGGGCCTCGCGCAGCCGTCCCGCATAGAAGGGCGGCCGGTGGATGTTGCGGTGGTGCGAGAACACGTGGGTGCAGTCCGCCAGCGCCCGATGGAAGCGCGCCAGGGTCAGCCCCGCGACGCCGATGTCACCGGGTCCGAGGAAGTCTCCCTCGAGGTGGGACAGCAGGCGGAAGCTGCCGTTGTCGTGAGGCAGAAACGCCGCGCCGTCGCAGGTGGGGAGCACCGAGAACGTCGCAAAGCCACGGCTCGCGAGGTGCCTGCAGATCGCGGCCACGTCGTCGGTGACGGTCCCCGGAAACACGGGGTTGAGCCACTGCAGCACGCTGCGATGCCCGTCCCGGGAGGTCATGCGGACGGTCTTGTTGATCAGCCCGCCGGCCAACGGCTCGGCGATGGCGCACGTAAGCTCGGGCCAGGCCGCGGTGATGGCCTTCCAGGGGAACTCCAGCAGAAACTGCGTGTGCATGGTACGACACCTGTCGGAAAAACGCCTTTCTTGATCAGGCGGCGTTCCTCGGATGCAACCTACAACAACCCTTCACGGCGTGTCCAGCAGAAGAAGTCCGCCGTCGCCGAATCAGGGGATTGCGTCGTCCTCCCCGCTGTGGCAGCATGGGGCTGCCGTCGACGAACGCGGAACGCCCGCACCAAGGAGCAAACCATGACCCATCCCGTCTCCATCTGCCTTGAGGACTGCTACCCCGAACACCAGAGCCTGCGCTTTTTGCAGTGCACGGCCGCCGCAGGTCCCGCCTTGCGCCTCCTGCTGACCCGGGACGGCCGCGTGCTCCAGCAGGAGAGCGCCCCGTCCTGGTGCCGGATCTTCGTCACCGGGGACGATCGTCTCGGCGTGCTGCGCGATGATCAGATGCCCGCCGGCGCCCGCGTGACCCGCGCCAACCGCCACGTGGACCTGGAGATCGGGAAGCCGGTGATCCTGCGCGACGGCGACTTCCTCGCGGTGCCCGGGCGCTGCTTCCACCTGCACGTGCATGGCCCAGCGACCGGGATCCGTGAGCCGGAGTTCCTCCACGCCAGGGAGCCGGCGGCCTCCACCTGGACCCGCTTCGCCGCCGCGGGCCTCATCGCCGTCACCGGCCTGGCCGGGGCGGTCTCCTGCACCCGGGAGTCCAACGTGAACGAGAAGCCTGCCTCCACCGTGGAACAGCCGGTCCCTCCGCGCCCGGATCCGCCCGACGGCATGGAGCCCAAGGACAAGGTCGATCCCATCGACGTGCGCGACGCGCCGCCGGAGGCCCCTGCGAACTATCCCTGAATGATGTTTTCTACTCGACAGCCGTGATCAGGCACTTCTTCCCGCGGAAGGCGAACTCGTCGTCCGTGGTCAACCCAAGCAGGGACTGGCCGAGGGGTGATGCCTCCGTGATGACGACCACCTCCACCCCGTCGACGATCACCTTCAGGCCACCCTGGTCGGGCCCCAGGAACACGCACGAGACCTTGCCGCCGGCCTCCTCGAAGGTGACCAGCGCGCCGGTCCCCACGGGCGTCTCCGCCAAAAACGGCACAGGCTCCAGCCGCTCGTACAACTTCACGGCCGCGGCCAGCTCTGCGGCGCGGTTCGCCTGTCCCTGCGCGATGTAGGAGGCCTCCAGCGCCAGGGTCTCGTACTTGCTGCGGGCCTTGTTGTCCTCGTGGGTGGCCGCCTGGTGGGCCGTCATCGCCGCCTGGGCCAGCGTCCTGGCCTCCGCGGTCAGCCTCTCGAGGATGGCGTCCAGGATCCGACGCTTGTCCATGCGGGGATCAGTTCAGGACTTCGAGGACCTTGTCCAGGCCCAGGAGCAGGTCCTCGCGGGAGATGACCAGCGGGGGGGCAAGGCGGATGGTGTGATGGTGGGTGTCCTTGGCGAGCACGCCCTTTTCCATCAGTTTCATGCAGTACTTGCGGGCGCCGCCGGCCTCGGGCTTCAACTCGATGCCGATCCACAGGCCGCGGCCGCGGACCTCCTGGACCAGGGGATTGGAGGCCAGCGGGGCGAGCTTGTCCATGGCGACCCTGCCCAGCTCCTCGGCGCGCTCGACGAGCTTCTCGTCGACGAGGACCTCGAGGGAGGCCAGCGCCACGGCCGCCGCCATCGGGTTGCCGCCGAAGGTGGAGCCGTGCTCGCCGGGCTTGAACACGCTCATGACCTCGGCCGAGCCGACCACCGCCGACACCGGGTAGAAGCCGCCCGAGAGGGCCTTGCCCAGGCAGACCATGTCGGGCTTGACGTTCTCCCATTCACAGGCGAGCATGCGGCCGGTGCGGCCCAGGCCGGACTGGATCTCGTCGGCGATCATCAGGATGTGGTTCCGGTCGCACAGCTCGCGGACCTTCTTCAGCGTGCCTTCGGGCGGGATGATGATGCCGGCCTCGCCCTGGATGGGCTCCATCAGCACGGCCACGGTGTTGGGCGTGATGGCCTTCTCGAGGGCTGCGGTGTCCCCGTAGGGGATCACGGTGAAGCCGTCGGTGAACGGGCCGAAGCCGTCGCGATAGTCGTTTTCGGTGGAGAAGGAGACGATGGTGATCGTGCGGCCGTGGAAGTTGTTCGACATGGCGATGAGGTTCGCCTTCCCCTCGGGGACCTTCTTGTGGATGTAGCCCCACTTGCGGGCGGCCTTGAGGGCGGTCTCGACCGCCTCGGCGCCGGAGTTCATGGGCAGCATCATCTCGTAGCCCAGCAGGTTGCAGAGCTTCTCGGCCAGCAGCGGGAGCTTGTCGTTGCGGAAGGCGCGCGAGGTGAGCGTGACCTTCTCGACCTGCTCGAGCATCGCCTTCTTGATCCTCGGGTGACAGTAACCCTGGTTCAGCGCGGAGTAGGCCGCCAGGAAGTCCATGTACCTCTTCCCTTCGACGTCGGTCACCCACACGCCTTCACCGGACTCGATGACGACATCCAGCGGGTTGTAGTTCGGAGCGAGATATTTTTTTTCCAATGCCACAAAGTCTTGCGTCTTCATGAAAAAAGCCTCCTTCGGGCTCATGGCCCGCGGGCATCATATAGACATAGGCCGGGGAGTCAACACCCTAAAATGCATACAGAACGACGTCGACGGCCGGATCACCATTCTTCATCTTAGTCTTCTCATTCCTGCCGTTTTGCGCTAGTAATGGGACAGCTTGACACCCAAGGAGTGATCATCATGAAACGTTTCTGGATTTTGAGCCTGATCATCGCCCTCGCCGTTCTCGGCTGCAAGCCGAAGGCGAAAACCGACCCCGCCAAGGATCCCAAGCTCGCCATCCCCGAGAAGGCCGCCGACTCGGGCCTGACCGTGCTGGCCTACTCCCAGCCCAAGGAAGCAGCCCTCCCCGCGCAGGTCGCCGTGAAGCTGGCGATCACCCCCAACACCGAGAAGAAGCTTGCCGTGTCCTGGGTGCAGGCCGACCCCTCCCCGGCACGCAAGACGCTGCTGTGGACCGGCGGCATGCTCGCGGCCTATGCCATCGGCAAGAACCTGGTGGACTACAAGATCACCGCCGACGCCGGTGGTGAGATCGATGAGATGGGCTCCCAGCTGGCCATCGCCGCGGGCATCATGGCCGCGATGGTCCAGACCCAGCCCAAGGCCGGCGTCGTGCTGTTCGGCGCGCTGAACCCCGACGGCACCGTCGGTCCCGTAGAGCACCTGCCTGCGAAGATCAAGGCCGCCGCGACCGCCGGCGCCAAGATCATCGGCATCCCCGCCGGACAGGACCAGGCCTGGGACGAGGCCGCCAAGCAGTACGTGACCTGCGCAGAGATGGGCAAGGCCGCGGGCGCCGAGATCAAGGAGGTCGCCACGATCACCGAGGCGTTCACACTGCTGACCGGCAGCACCCTCGAGCTGCCCGAGGCCGTGGCCCCCGACGCCCTCAAGCTCGACGCCGACACCGAGAAACTGCTCAAGGAGCGCAGCGAGAAGTGGCTCAAGCAGCATGATGAATTCGTCAAGAAAATCAAGGCGATCAAAGGCAAGCAGTCCGACCGCACCACGAACGGCCTGACCGCGGCCGTGAAGTACGCCGAGGAGGCCCGGACCCTGATCAAGGCCGGCTCCGTCGCCGCAGCCTACGACTATGCTCAGCGCGCGGGGGCCTTCGCCATGACGGCGCTGTGGTCGGCCCAGTTCGACGCCCTCGACGCCAAGAAGGACCTCAAGGGCATGCTCAAGGCCGTCGAGTCCTTCGACAACATCAGCAAGCAGATCACCGAGACCATCACCAAGCTGCGCACGGTCGACGACCCGACCGCCCTGGATCCCATGATCCGGCTGACCACCTATGATCATCTGGCCGGCGCCTGGGGCTACGCCAAGCTCGGCGAGAAGCAGCTCAAGGAGAGCCGCGACAAGATCGCCTACCTGATCGAGAAGAAGCTCTCCCCGGCGATGGACGAAGGCCGCCTGTTCCAGCTGCTGCTGGGCACCGCCACCCGCTTCTCGATGGCCGACGTGAAGAACGGCAAGGCCCAGGACTTCGCGGCCTTCCCGGCGCTGAAGTCCGGCAAGTGGAACGTCAACGCGGACCGCGCCGCCGAGCTCGCCGACATGCTCGAGGCCACCGCCCGCGCCTGGATGGAACTGTCCTCCAAGGTGTTCGTGCAGGAGGTCGCCGCCGCCGGCACCAAGTCCTCCGAAGAGGTCCTCGCCGACATGATCGCCACCGAGAACAACTACCTCGTGGCCGTCTCCTCGCTGGACTTCCCCGAGTTCCTGATCTCCCAGGACGCCAAGGAAGGCCTGCTGATCCGCGTGGCCGCCTACTGGAACTCCTACCTCAACAACGCCATGCTCTTCCTCAAGCGCATCCATCTGGACATCCGCAAGGACGCCACGGGACAGGTCCACCAGGTCCGTCAGCAGAAGGTCCTGGCCAGGCTCATCGTGTCCGCCGAGGAGAACGCCCGCCGC